>CAMTMX010000126.1 GCA_947073495.1 uncultured Porphyromonadaceae bacterium | reverse complement strand
ATGACTGAATGAAAGCTCGAAACAGGCCGGAAAGACCTCTAAAGATTTCATAAAGTTAAATTCAAACATTCTCTTAAATTCACCCAAAAAAGAAATAAGCCACCACAACGGCAGCGACAGCTCCGGTGAGATCTGCAAGAAGCGCATAGCCTGCCGCATATCTGGTCTTCATCACGCCTACACTCCCAAAATAGACGGCAAGGATGTAGAAAGTAGTATCGGTTGACCCTCTCACAGCCGCAGCCACCCGGCTCACAAAAGCATCCGCACCATTTTCCTTCATCACATCAAGCATCATCGCACAAGAACCGCTTCCGCTCAACGGTTTCATCAACATCGTGGGCAATGCCCCTACCCAGCCGGTGTCGAATCCGAGCGCGCTTACACCCGCCTCCACCCAACCGGTAAAAGCGTCAAGGGCTCCGGATGCCCTGAACATCCCGATAGCCACAAGTATGGCGACAAGATATGGTATGATCATCACAGCTGTCTTGAAACCCTCTTTTGCACCTTCAATAAAGGTATCGTAGACGTTGATCCTTTTCCTTATTCCGGCAACGATAAATGCAATTATGACACTGAATAAAATCACGTTGGCTGCAAAGGTGGAATAAAGTTCCATCTTATCGGCGGGGAGGGATGAGAAAAACAAGACAGCCAATGCCACAACACCCCCGATTCCCAAAAGCCAACTCCATATCACAAAATCCATACGTATCTTTTGCTTGATACACAAAGCCGTCAAGCCCACCATCGTGGCAACTGCCGTAGCTATCAGTATTGGAATAAATATATCTGTCGGGTTTGATGCTCCGCCTTGAGCTCGATACATCATTATACTGATCGGGATAAGGCACAATCCGGAAGAATTAAGCACCAAAAACATTATCATGGCATCTGTGGCAGTGTCTTTCTTGTCGTTAAGCGATTGCATTTCCTGCATTGCCCTGAGCCCCATGGGAGTGGCTGCATTGTCAAGTCCGAGCATGTTGGCGGATATGTTCATAAAAATTGCGCCCATTGCCGGATGTCCTTTCGGGATGCCGGGAAACAGACGTGAAAAGAATGGACTGATTAGCCTTCCGAAAAATTCTATCACTCCTCCCCTCTCCCCTATTTTCATTATTCCAAGCCAAAGGGTGAGGACACCGGTCAACCCTAACGAAATTTCAAAAGCAAAAGCGGCCTGGGAGAAGGAACTGTTCATTATGTCGCTCCATACTGCCAGGTCGCCATATATCAGCGTGCGTCCCGACGCCATAAGAAACGCTATGACGAAAAACGCAATCCAAATCCAATTTAAAACCATTGCAAATTAAGAATTTTGAACGTGGAATTTTGAATGTTGAATTATCGCTGTGAGATGGTAACCCAACATTCAAAATCCTAAATTCAAAATTAAAATTATATCTTACGTATGCCCATTATCTCACGGACATCGCGCAGAGTATCGGCTGCATACGCACGGGCTCTTTCTGCACCGTTTCTAACAACCTTTGAAAGATACTCGTCATTATTTCTGATATCAAGAATACGTTCGCGGATAGGCAACGTCACTTTCAGGATATCTTCCGCGAGCTGCTTCTTCATGTCGCCATAGCGTATTGAACAGTCGGCATATGCCTGGCGATAATGATCGGCAACTTCCTTGCCTGAGACAAGATCGAGTAGAGTGAAAAGGTTTTCCACCGGTTGGCTGACTGGAGAATTCGGCTCCTTCGGTCCTTCATCGGTGACAGCACGCATCACTTTCTTACGCAGGGTCTTTTCGTCATCAATGAGATAGATGCAGTTACCTTCGCTCTTTCCCATTTTACCGGAGCCGTCAAGTCCGGGCACTTTTACAGCATTTCCTCCAAAATTGAAATTTACCGGCTCTCCGAAATATTCAGTCTTATAAAACGAATTGAACCGGCGTGCAAAACGACGGGTCAGTTCAAGATGCTGCTCCTGATCTTTCCCGACAGGCACGTAATCTGCATGATGGATAAGGATATCCACCGCCATAAGGGTAGGATAAGTAAGCAGACCGGCATTCACACGCTGATTTGTCTGGTTGCCTATGATCTCCTTCTCGATTTCATCGCTGTCGGATGTGATCCCGAGGGCTTTTCTCGCCTTATCTTTAAACGAAGCTGTGCGCATCAGTTCCCCGATTCCCACATGCATATTGAGAAGAAGATACATCTCCGAGATCTCCGGGATATCACTTTGAACATAAAGTATGTTCTTCTCTGGATCAAGACCCGCCGCAAGATATTCAGCAATTATCTCTTTTACACTCTCATGAAGCATTTTGGGATCAGGATTGGTGGTCAGTGCATGCAGATCGGCAATAAAAAATCTGCAATCATAATCATCCTGCATTCTCACAAATTTGCTGAGCGCTCCATAATAGTTCCCAAGGTGGAGATTTCCTGTAGAGCGGATACCACTGAGAACTACCTTCTTATTTTTTTCCATATCTTGTTATGTTGTCTTATTTTTTTATTATCGCTTTATAACAACTCCCTTATTATGTTTCCTTGAGATTCCATGATCAGGGCAATTTTACAATCACATTGCAAATTTAGCCATTTTTATCGGCTCTTTTAATACATAATACCATTTTTTTATAATCACCGCCCAATCGAAGCTATTTAGCCCCCGTCTACCTATATTTGTTTTCTTAGCCCCGTCCCCCGGCATCCCCCGGCATTATTAATAGCGCATTCCTTCAAATAAACATACTCTTAGCCATAAACTATAAACCTTATCAATTGTTGATAAGGTAAAACTTGTTTTGACGTATTTTATCAGATTTCTCCCCTCCTTCTGATGAGCCGGCATAATATTTGCCACAAAACCTTGTTATGAAGTTGTTAAGATACTGTTTAATTGTATTTGCCGAAGGAATTGAGAGAATTTGTCAGGTAGATTTTTGATATTTATGAAGGAGTTATGGGGTTCCATAATGACTGAATAAATATCATAAAGATGCTGACAAAGACCTTAATGACAAGACAAAATAAATTTTAAACAATTTCTTAGTGAAGCGGTTAACTTTCAATTTTAACCTTCAACTTTCTGCCAAATTTTCAATGAACCTCTACTTTTGAAGTGGGTGGAAGAGTTTCATTACGAACCTCTATCGCTTTAACAATAGCATCTGCAAGTCCGGAGAAAGCTTGTGTCTCAGGATTTGACAAATTGGGATTGCCGTTGGCTTGCGGCATAAGCAACGTTGATGTCGGAGCTCCGCAATCTGCATTTGTGCAGATGTCGGCAACCAAAGGAATCTGAGCAAGAAGATTCACGCCCAACTCCTCAGCAAGCTTAACGGCACCGCCGTTGCCAAAAATATAGTATTTCTCATCCGGATGAGGAGCCGGAGTGAACCAAGCCATATTCTCCACAATGCCCAAAATCGGCACATTAACCTTGTCGCCGCGGAACATCGCGATTCCCTTGCGAGCGTCTGCCAAAGCTACCTCCTGTGGTGTGGACACCACTACCACACCTGTGATAGGCAACGTCTGGACAAGAGTGAGGTGAATATCGCTCGTACCGGGAGGCATATCGATCAGGAAGTAGTCAAGATCACCCCACCATGCATCAGTAATGAGCTGCTTAAGGGCATTACTTGCCATACCGCCCCTCCATAAAACCGCACTGTCTTTGTCAACGACAAAACCGATGCTAAGCATCTTCACGCCATACTTCTCTACAGGTTCAATCCAGTCGCGACCATCCTTATTGATCATATAGAGCTGCTCACCTTCAACACCGAACATCTTCGGAACAGAAGGACCGAAAATATCGGCATCCAGAAGACCGACCTTATATCCTTTGGCAGCAAGTGCTATCGCAACATTTGCAGCTACAGTAGACTTGCCCACGCCCCCTTTGCCGGATGAGATCCCCACTATATTCTTAACTCCCGGAAGCGGGTTGGCAGGCTTCTCCACTATTGGTTTGCGGAATTTCACAGCGATATTGTCCTTAATATCTACTTCCGGAGATATATAAGCCTTGATTGCAGCCTCTGCCGAACGTACCACGCTCTTTATAAAAGGATCTGTCGGCTTGTCAAAAATGATTGAAAACGATACCTTGTTTCCATCAATACGGATATCATCTTCTATCATCTCGTTATCCACAAGATTCTTTCCATTGCCCGGATATTTCACATTTTTCAGGGCATCAAGTATTAAATTCGGGTATAATGTCATAATTATGTCGTTAGTTGATTAGTCATTAGTCGTTAATTAGTCATTAGTTGATTAGTCGTTAGACTTCAGTTGCTAATCACTTATGTAAATCACCAATTACTAATTAAATTTTAAGCACTAAAGTCTCAATTATCAGCTGCCATGACTGTGTGGCGTGGATAGGCACGATAATCATCCTTTTCAATATCGGAGGCATCCGGTTCCTGCAGATTGCTGAAATCAGGCACTCTCATTGAAATCAGCTTGATCTTTTTACCACGAGAGAGCCATTGACTTTCGTAATAAGTCTTTATCGAGCTTACCGGATCCGCCATTCCACTGCCATAAAGATCGTCGGTTATGCTCAACATTTCGAAACCATTGAGTTCTGCAAGACGCTTGGTATACTCATATAAGAACGGAGAATCGGTTTTAAGGTTTATGACTCCTCCGGTTTTTAAGAATTTACCATACATCTGAAGGAAACGCACAGACGTGAGTCGCTTACGGGTCTTTTGCATCTGCGGATCGGGGAAAGTTATCCAGATTTCATCTACTTCCCCGGGAGCAAAAAATTTGTCGATATTCTCAATCTCTGCACGCAGGAAAGCGGCATTTTCTATCCCATTTTCCTCCACTTCTTTTGCTCCGCTCCACATTCGCGCCCCTTTAATATCAACACCAATGTAGTTACGTTCAGGATTAGCCTTGGCGAGTGCAACAGTATATTCCCCTTTTCCACAACCCAATTCAAGAGTGATGGGTCCCGGATTTTTGAAAAACTCATCGTTCCATTTACCGATGAATGGGAAGCCTTGAGCGAGGAGCACTTCACGCGGATATTGAAGAGCACATTTGAATGTGGTCATATCCGCAAATTTTTTCAGTTTGTTTTTGCCCATTGGGTTATAGGTTTTATGTTTTATGTTGTATGTTTTATGTTGCAAGCTATGACAGCATCAAACAGCCATCACATATTTCTAATTAATGACGAGGATTTTAGCTACGGCGGAAAAATCACCTTCTGTATCGGAATCCGATGCCAATACAAAATAGACTCCGCTGCTGACCCTTTTAAATTGAAGATTGGTGACGTCCCACGCCACTTCTCCCCTGCCACCTGTCCTAAGTTCTTTTACAAGACTGCCGGATGCATCGACAATCTTGACAAGTGCTTCTGACGTCAATCCGTCTATGGTGACATATCCGGCATAATCCGGTCGCACCGGATTCGGATAAGCCCTTACATTGTTTTTCATAGACGGGGATGATGAAGCAGGCATAAAATATTCCGCCAATCCGGCTGCAGTAGAAACCATCATCGAATTAGATTCCGGAATATATTCAAGGCAATACACCACATTGTCCGGGATGCGGCTTGTCTCCGTAGTCAATTCATTGTCGATTGTACGCATATCCGGAGAAAGGGACACAAGTCCCGCACCTCCTGTCGCAAACCATTTTCTGCCTACTCCGTCAGTTGAGATCCTGTTGACCGTCACTTCATTAAGAAAGTAGTCTGCAAGATTGGTTCCATCATTACGCGCAACCTTTATTCTTGTCACCCTTCCGTCGCCATCCAAAAAAGCCACCGGATCAAAATAGAACACCCCGGAAGAATGCCCCACCCAGATATCTCCGGAAGAAGGATCTTCCCACATACACCTCACATTGCTGACCTCGATGTTATTTCCATCTTGATCATGCACTGTATTGATGATGGAGACTTTATCATCGGAGACATCCACGGGAGTGCCGTTGGTGTCGATCACAACAAATCTATTAAGATAATTACCTGTGCTATAGACCAACATATTGCGGTTTCCCCTATACTTCAAAGGCAATATCATATCCGTGTTTGTGGGTTTCACCCCTTCCACTTCTATAAATGCAGGAGCGTAAAAATCAGACGATGATCTTGTATTCTTTCTGTCCTCGGCTTTCCAGCACAACAGATGAAGCCGCTCCGGATTCTGATTGTCGAAATCGGCATACGACATCCATAAGTTTCCGGCACTGTCAAACCCCGGAGCAGAGAAGCGGCACGACCAGGCGTTTTCACCTTTTTGATCAGGCACAAGAGCCACAAAACCGGGAAGATCTTTCGACGGATCGGAAGGCTTCGACATGTGGATAATGTCTGCCCCATCTTTAAGATTTATACGGGCAAATCCGTTTTGCACTGACGATACATACACATAATCAGGATTGTCAGGGTCAATAGCGAAACCGGATGGACGATTAATAACCGTAGCCTGCTCCGGATTGGTGTAAACCGGAGCATAATTTATCCATTCCCCACCATTGTAACCGCTTATCAACAATGGTCCCGAATTGATTGATTGAAGATTATAGTCAAATCCAAAATTTTGTACTAACAATCCGAGATCAGGGTGTAGATGCATGTCGGTAGAAATAAATAGGGACGGGGCATCGGGAGAGACATAGTCTCGCGTCGTGATCATCCCTTCAGACTTCACATCAGAACTTTTAATACCACTCCTTTGCTTGCCGTGCCATACTTCGGAAAGATTATAGGAGCTTGCTTTCAGTCTCCAATCCTCTTCCGGACGCGACAATGTGGAGTATGACCCGTCTTTACGGAACTGATAGATCAGAGAACCTGTAGGGGCGGTCACCCCGTTTCTATTGTATTCCAAATTATAAAAATTGCCCTTCACCGGGTTTCCCACATCTATTCCTCCGTCAGAAACAGAGATGACCCGGAGAGAATGTGGCGATCCGTCTTCAGTCAGCATCAACGCCTTGTCATCAGCAAGGGAATATAAGGAGACAGGCTTGTCGAAACTATCGACTGTAGCAAAGTCAGATAGGGAATAATTCTGTCCGGAAACAGGCGCGCACAGCAATTGATTGTCTTTAAGGACCAATATTTTATTTCCGGTTCTCACTACAGAGGTTAACGGAGTTTCATAAATCCGGCTCTCTGCAATCTCATGCTTCGAGTCGTTTACAGATATATACCCGAATGCAGTGGCAAAATATATCCGGTCGGTGGAGGGAGAGAATGTAATGGAATTTACTGTCTTGGGATAAGATAGGGAAGCGAGCCGATAGTCGGGGATATTGACCGTCTTTCCGTTATCGTAGAGCAGACATATATTGAAATCCGAACATACCACAGCAAGGTAACCCTTGTCAGCGCAATAGGCAATTGTCTCCACTGTGTTGCAAGGCAATAAATTGTCTGTTGAAAGAGCCTGGATCTCTTCCCCTTCTTTATCATATCTGAAAAGAGAGTGAATATTTGGAAAAGTTGTACTTTCCGGGATGGTACGGCTTGTGAAATATACAAAACGTGGAGTCTCGACAAGATGCAGGATCTCGCCGTCAAACGCTGGATGCATTTTCCAGTCAGATGCAAAAACGCAACTGAAAGATGCAATTAAAAACAGATAAAGAGAGAGTAGATATTTCATTTCAGGAAATCGATGAGCTGACGCATCGCGCGTCCCCTGTGGGATATGGCATTTTTATCCTGCTGAGACATTTCTGCGAAAGGAAGTCCGGATTCTTCCGCGATAAAGACAGGATCGTAGCCGAAACCTTCTGTACCATGCGGTTCGGTTGCAATAGTGCCTTCGACTTTACCTGTGAAAAGATGCTCTTCCCCGTCTTTGACAAGAGCGATCACTGTTACGAAACGTGCCTTTCTGTCAGCCACTCCCTTAAGTTTTTCAAGAAGCAGAGCCATGTTGTCATTGGCATTGCATTGCGGACCTGCAAAACGGGCGCTATATACTCCCGGAGCACCATCGAGTGCGTCAACCATCAGACCGGTGTCGTCGGCGAAGCAGTCGTAGCCATATTTCTCTTTCACCCAATGCGCTTTTATGAGAGCGTTCCCCTCAAGCGTATCGGCTGTTTCAGGGATATCATCATGACAATTTATGTCAGAAAGGGAAAGTATCTTCATTTTCCCTGACGCAAGGGCACGAGCCTCTTCAAGT
>CAMTMX010000125.1 GCA_947073495.1 uncultured Porphyromonadaceae bacterium | reverse complement strand
ATATATGCGCGGTCCATTGCCATTATGTCGCCTTTACTCAATGTCGCAGGCTTAAGCATGAAGGAGTCGTTTGTAGCGGCTGATGTGAACTTTATATCCGACGGCACACCTTCATTGGCATGGATGACGGTGTGTACTTTGATTCCTCCTTTCTTTTTTCCTGTCTTCGGATGGCGGCCGACACCCTTGAAAAGCAGGTTTGAGAACAATGTGATTGTCGTGGAGTCGACAATCTGTAGTCGTTTCATCCATTTTGGGGTCTTACGGCTACGGCTGTCCGAGGAAAGAACATGGCGGTAAGTGGCATATAAATCACGGTATATGGACTCAAATATGGCTTCCGGACGTCTTTTGTTGGCATCGGCAAGTGTGCTACGTCCAATCTTGAATGTGATACCCAAGTGTGCCAATTTACGTGTCTCGGCAAGCAAACTGGCTGTTATCTCACGCAATGAGTCGAAACGCATTATCACGGCGTAGAGCATCACGACCAGATGAATCCAGCCGTTGAAACGTTTGGTGTACCTCTCACCTCCGTTTTCTCGGCTAAACTGAATAATTTTTGACTTGTCGAGCAATTTTATTACCTGACAATAGAGCGGCTGTCCGCTAAAATGACTATTTTTGCGCATGGTTAATTTGTTTTTTGGCGAAACCAAAGTAACCGAAAAGGGTCGACTCCTGCAAATGGAATCGACCCTAATTTTGTCTTGCCCTAAAAATTTTTATCGGACAGCAATAATTATCTAACGGCTCATGAATAAATAGATAATGACAATATATTCAAACAATGATAGCGGGCTGTTTAGCCCGCTATCATTGTTTGAATATATGGATGTGAATTTTGGAAATCACTTCAGAGCAGCCTGGACTGCATCGTTGGGCACCATTTCCTCTTTGAAGATATAAGCGCCTGTTTTAGGAGATTTCTCCATGATTATGATTTTGCTGAAGGTGCGTCCTTCACCTTTCTGAAGAGACGCGACGGTTTTCTTTGCCATGGTTCAGTGGTGCTTATTTTATTTCTTTATGAATGGTCATTTTCTTAAGGATGGGGTTGTATTTTTTCAACTCCAAACGTCCTGTAGTGTTTTTGCGGTTTTTGGTGGTGATGTATCTTGACATTCCGGGCATACCGCTGGCTTTGTGTTCGGTGCATTCAAGGATTACCTGCACTCTATTGCCTTTAGCTTTCTTTGCCATAGTTTAGAAATTCTGTTTAAAAAGAAACGATTGTGATGTCTTTGAAGTCGAGATTGCCTTCCTTCTCGGCTTTCTTGAGAGCGGCGTTAAGGCCGATCTTGTTGATTGTGCGGAGTGCATGAGCTGAGACGAGAAGCTCTATCCACATATCCTGCTCAACCCAATAGAATTTCTTCTTGTGGAGGTTGACGTTGAATTTGCGTTTTGTGCGACGCTTTGAGTGGGAAACATTGTTGCCCACAGAAGCTTTTTTGCCTGAAATCTGACAAACTTTTGACATGGCTGTTGTTTTTTAATTGAATAAAAAATCACTTAGGGGATTGAGGCCGCCATCTCAGTTCTCATATCATCACCGGGTGCATCTTCACGGTGACTTTCAAGGATGTGCCACAAACCGGGTGCAAAATTAGTTAAATTTTACAATATGTGCAAATCTTGTCCTCCTAAAAATTAAGAAAAATACCGGAATGCTTAAAATTTTATTTCGGTGTCGATTTTTATGACCTCGGCATTAATCTTAATGAGATAGTGGGCTTAGTCGTCGTTCACATCGTCTTGCATCTCATATGTGTTGCGCAAAAGATTTATAAGCATGACCATGCCATGGTTTGTCGCGCTTTCAATCACCATATTCCGGTCACCTTTGAAGTGAAGACATTCACTGACTATGGTCTCTCCATATTTGACAGCTATCCAGACAGTGCCGACCGGTTTGAATTTTGTCCCTCCTTCAGGTCCGGCAATCCCTGTCGTCGCTATGGCGCAGTCTGTACGCATAAGTTTTGCCACCCCTTTTGCCATTGCCTCAGCCACTGTTTTACTTACAGCCCCATGTCTTGAGATGTCAGACTTGGGCACGCCCAATACATCTGTTTTGACATCATTTGCATAGCTGACAACACTTCCGAGAAAATATGAAGAAGAACCCGGAACCTGTACGATCCTATGAGCGAGGTTGCCACCGGTGCAGCTTTCGGCGCAAGAGACCGTCAGTTCTCTCTCATGTAATAACTCGCCAAGCACTTGTGCCACGGTCTTGTCTTCAGTCGAGACCACATCTTGGGAAAATATTTGGTTGAGGTTGCTGTGGTAGCGGTTCATATTGAAACGTAGAAGTTCCACTCCGGAGTCCATGCCAGTGAGCGTTATCTTGGTTACAAGGCTCGAAGTGTCGATGGAAATCTTCACAAATTCCGGAAGTTGTGCTTCGAAATGTTTGATGACCTTGTTGAGTTCCTGGCGGGTGTAACCATAGATGACGATATGTCGGGTTTCCGTGTGAAGGTTTTTCCTTTTCCCGGATTCTGATGCTTCTTTTTTCTTGTTCATGTTTGGGAAAGTCATACCATGACTCTGGAATATGGTGGGAGCGAAAGATCGCAGTATTGTTTGGAGAGATATTTAAAATATCCGGCAGCGGCAACCATTGCGGCGTTGTCGGTAGTGAAAATCCTTTCGGGAATCCAGGCTCTAATTTTTCGTCTGTCGCAAAACTTTTGTATTGCGTCTCTGACTCCAGAATTGGCGGAAACTCCTCCTCCGATTGCTACGTGCTTGACATCTTTCAATTGAGGCGTTTTAGCAAGCTTGTCTAAAAGAATGTCGATTATCGTGGATTGAAGGGATGCGGCGAGATCTGCGAGGTTTTCCTGAATGAATTCGGGGTTGTTTTTCAAGCCGTCTCGAATGGTGTATAGAAAGGAAGTCTTAAGTCCGCTGAATGAGTAGTCGAGTCCCGGAATGTGAGGTTTGCTAAATTTAAAGGCATCGGCATTCCCCTCTTTTGCAAGACGATCGATGTGTGGCCCTCCCGGATAAGGAAGCCCCATGACCTTGGCACATTTGTCGAATGCTTCACCTGCGGCGTCATCAATTGTTTTCCCAATAATTTCCATGTCGTAAGGGCTTCTGACCATTACGATCTGAGAGTTGCCTCCGGAGATCAGAAGGCATATAAACGGGAACTCCGGGACTTCGTCCGATTGTTCTTTCTTAATAAAATGGGATAAGACATGCGCATGAAGATGATTCACATCCAGAAGCGGGATGTCGAGCCCTATTGCCATACCTTTGGCAAAGGAAGTGCCTACAAGAAGCGATCCGAGAAGTCCGGGCCCGCGGGTGAAGGCAATTGCGGACAGGTCTTTTTTGTCTATACCTGCCTGGCGTAAAGCTTCGCTGACAACAGGCACAATGTTTTGCTGATGAGCCCTTGACGCAAGCTCCGGCACTACACCTCCGAAAGCTTCGTGCACTTTCTGACTGGCAATGACATTGCTCTTCAGGCATCCGTCGCATATTACAGCTGCTGAAGTGTCGTCGCAAGATGATTCAATACCGAGAATATAGATGCTCATTTGAATTTTGATTTTAATCACAAAGGTAGTTGATTTAGTTGGAATGACAAAATACAAGTTTTGTATTTATACATTATTACATATAGATTACCATGGTTTGAGGATTTTTGATTACTTTTGCATAAGTTTTGATAACTACGCCTTTCATTCAGGCGGTTTGGAACATGAAAATATTACGAAACATTTATAAGGTGGCGAGAAGCCTGCTATTTTCGGTGATCTCTTTTGTTGCCGTTGTATACCTTATATTATATATTCTTCTTTCAGTTCCAGCCATTCAAAACGATATAAAAAAATTGGCAGAGAAAGAGGCGTCCAAATTTCTTGGTGGCGAAGTGAGAATTGAGAATCTTATCTTGCGTCCGTTCAATGAGTTAGTCTTATGTGGGGTGGATGTCTTTACTCCCGGACATGACCATTGTGTTCGGGTGGAAACTGTAGGTGCGGGGATCAATCTGACCAAACTTATAAAAGGGGGCGGCATAGAATTTTCTTATGGCGAAATTATAGGGCTTGATGCCAAAATATCGCAAGAGTATCCTGACTCTCCGTTGAATATTCAATTTATCATAGATGCGTTTAAGCCGAAAGATAAAAACAAGCCACCCACAAAGTTTGATATCAATCTGCGGAATGTGGTGTTGCGCAGATGTGGAATGACATTCGATAAACTTTGGCAGCCGGTCGATTCTTTAATTGATAAAACAGACTTTAATCATTTTCGGGTCTATGATTTGAAGGCGGACGTCACCTTCCCACAGTTAAAGAACGATGATTTTATGATTGATCTGAGGAGACTTTCATTTAAGGTTTCCGGAGGTTTGGTGGTCGACAAGATGGCGTTTAGGACACATATCACCCCTAAGTCGATCTCAATTGCCGACTTTGTTCTGCAACTGCCTTCTTCTGAAATCCGACCCTCCGACATGACTCTCAGATTTGATGGCTTTCCCAATATTAGGAGAGCGTTGGAAGATAAAGACAATCAGATAATTCTGGTTGACAACAAGGTGTCTTTGTCAGATTTCGGTTGGATTATACCGGAATTCAGGAAATATCCTCAGCCATTTGACCTTTCGTTGGATTTATGCGGAAGTCTATCCGACCTTACCTTGAATAATTTCTCACTTAAGAACAGAAATGATATTGACTTAAGCATAAACGGAAAATTCGAGCATATCGACGACCTAAAGAAATCATCATTTTCTTTAGACAATATAAATTTTAAAATATCAAATTACGGACTGACTGAAGTGAAAAGTTGGATCCCATCCCTTTCTGCCGAATGGTCTGAGATTATCTCCAATATAGAGCAGTTTGAATTGTCTGCTACTGGTTCAGGTGATATTGAAGCCGGGATATATGAAATGGACTGCCATCTTTTTACAGGATGCGGCGACCTTTATTTGATAGGGAATAGCAAGGGGTTGAAAACAGGTGAAGGGATATTTTACACGGAAATCACTACAGATAGTTTTAATGTGGGCAAGTTGTTGGGGAAAGGAAAAGTAGGAAATGTCAATCTTTCAGCCAGTGCCGGTGGAGAAGTGAAAGGGAAAGATTTTGATGGAGAAGTAGATTTATACGTTTCTGAAATAGAATTTGATGGAAAAAAACTTGAAGGTATAATTGCCTCCGTTATAAAAAATGGAAAAGATTATGATGGCAACATAAATGTAGACAACGATGTCGCTTCATTTGAGGTTTCTTCCACTCTCCATTGGGATAAGGGGGATTCGTGGGTTAATATTGAAACTGATATAGATTATTTCTACCCATCTTATATCGGATTGCTTTCTAAATATGATGGGTATTGCCTTGAAGGGAGATTGAATGCGGAACTTGAGGGCAGTTCTGTCGATGATGCTGTAGGAGATATCAGGCTTACTGATTTAAAGTTCCTTTCAAAATCAAATGATGGCATTTCTTTGGATCATTTAATAATTAAATCGCAGGAAGAGGATGAAGGCTCACGACATTTATTCTTAACCAGCGATTGGGTCGATGGCGAAATATCCGGCATCTTCAAGATGGCGGATATAAAAGATGAATTGATTTCCATGGCTTCGTCGGTATTCCCAAGTCTGGTGGCGGAAAAAAGGTCTGATCTGAAATTCCGTTCGGATTTAGACTTTTCATTGCTTGTGAAGGCTGACAACACTCTTACGGAATTTTTCAACCTCCCGTTCAGGATTCTTGTGCCGATCCCAATTGAAGGTATGGTCAATGGCACTGAAAACAGGGCATCGCTTGCCGTGGATATCCCATATTTACAGCAAGGTAAAAACAAACTTTTGCGCGATAATAGGCTTATTGTCGATCTTGACGGCATTAAAAAGACTGTCAATTTAGATGCTGCCACGACATTCCCGGTAAAAAGAGGGGAGCTCGCGCTTAATGTCAACCTGTTTGGGCAGGAAGACAAGATTTTTGCCGATATAGACTGGGTCAATACTGAAAATAATAATTTTAAAGGATTCTTGTCGCTTGGTGCGTCGCTGAGCAAAAGCGAGTTGACTTCCAAGCCGGAAATTATGCTTGATATTAATCCCTCGATATTCAATATGGGGGCGGCAAAATGGAATATTGACAAAGGAAGAGTAAGTTATGCCGATGACGTTGTAGATGTCGAGGGTATCAAAATATGGCATGACGGGCAATTCGTGGAGATTGATGGCAGGGCTTCGGCTTTGCCGACAGACACGGTATCGATCAGGCTCGCATCGATTGACCTTGATTATGTGTTTGAGACTCTTAATATAAATTATGTGACGTTCGGCGGTCTCGCTACAGGAGATATAACTGCGAGCGGAGCCTTTAGCAAAGAGCCTGTTGCACTCACTGATAATCTCTCTGTGAAAAAATTCTCATACAACGGATCGCTTCTTGGGGATGCTGAGATAAAGAGCAAATGGGATAATGAAGAAAAAGAGGTGAAAATCTATGCAGATATCATGGAAGGGGAAAAAAGGCGCGCCGTTATCGATGGGGGAATATGGGTCACAAGAGATTCCTTGAGTTTCGGAATAGACGCGGATAGGGTACCTATAGGATTTCTTGCTCCGTTTATGGGAGCTTTCTCATCAGATGTGAAGGGATATGCAAGTGGAAACGCAAAACTCTTCGGCACTTTCAGCGACATAGATCTGACCGGCAGAATTCTTGGGGATTCTATATCCCTGAAACTGGATTATACCAATACCTACTACCATGGCACGGATTCTGTCATTTTGAATCCCGGAAGAATAGTTATACCATCCTTCCGGCTATATGATCGTGCCGGGAATTCAGCATTGCTGACCGGAGAATTGAAACACCGGTATTTCCATGATCCCTCGTTCACATTCAGAATAAGCGATGCGAAGGGATTGTTGTGTTATGACACCAATCAGAAAATGAATCCTGATTGGTATGGCACGATCTATGGCAACGGCGGTGCTGTTGTGAGGGGGTGGCCCGGTACAGTGTCTGTGTCTGTCGATATGGCTGTGGCAGACAATTCCACATTCACATTTGTTCTTAATGACACTGAAGCTGCGGCAGACTATCATTTCCTCACGTTTACAGACCGTAGGAAAGAGGCACTGGAAAAACTCGCAGCTGATAGTGTTCCTGATATGCTTGCTGCTTTTAGGAAAAAAGTGGAGAAAGGAAATGACGTCCCCACGCGATTCTTAATGGATATAAGATGTTCTGTCACTCCAACGGCAGTAATGACGCTTGTTATGGATCCTGTTGCAGGCGACAAGATAACTGCCCGCGGCAACGGTGCCCTCCAATTGGATTATGAATCAGATTCCGATGATATCCAGATGCTTGGAAAATATACTCTTACCGAGGGGTATTATAATTTCTCTTTGCAGGATCTGATTCTTCGCAACTTTACGATACTTCCGGGAAGCAGCATTTCATTTAATGGAGATCCTCTGAACGCCAATCTCGACATCACCGCAAGCTACAGGGTCAACACCAATCTGTCTGATCTTGATAAAAGTTTTTCCACAGATCCGGAACTTGCGCGCACAAATGTGCCAGTCGACGCCCTTTTGATGGTGAAGGGAGACATGCAGCAGCCTGATATAACTTTTGATATTGACCTTCCGACTTTGACTCAAGACGTGGAGAGAAAGGTGAAAAGTATAATATCGACTGATGATATGATGAGCCGTCAGATAATATACCTGCTTGCGTTAAACAGGTTCTACACTCCGGAATTCATGGGCTCTTCGAGCAATGGAGGGGAATTGGCAGCTGTGGCTTCCACTACCTTGTCTTCACAGCTGTCGAACATGATCGGACAACTCACGGATAAATTCACTCTTGCTCCGTCTTTCAGAAGTGACAAAGGTGATTTCTCGGATCTTGAAGTTGATGTGGCTCTTTCCTCAAGGTTGTTGAACAATCGGCTGCTTGTCAACGGTAATTTTGGATATCGTGATAAAAGCACTTCCACCACAACGTTTGTTGGGGACTTTGATATAGAGTATCTTCTTAGCCGGAGTGGCAATTTGAGACTTAAGGCATATAACCATTTCAACGATCAGAATTATTATCTCAGAGAGGCGTTGACTACCCAGGGGCTGGGTGTGGTCTATCGAAGAGATTTTGATAACCCCTTTACATTCCTTAAAAAACATAATAAACAAGATGACAGAGACACGTTGCCGGCAAACAACCGACAATTGATTGCTCTCCCTTCAGATTCATTGAAACGGATCAATTCGGATTCAATACCTGGCATCGGATCAAACAAAGATGATGACTGATTGAAAATGCATTATTTAGGCAACCGGGATTGAATGATTTTGGAAACGTGGTCAACTTTTATTATTTTTGCGGGATATAAGAAACTGTTTAAATTTATTTGTCGAAGGAATTGAGAGGATTTGTCGAGCAGAATTTTGATATTTATGATGGAGTTATGGGGT
>CAMTMX010000124.1 GCA_947073495.1 uncultured Porphyromonadaceae bacterium | reverse complement strand
CGTCCGCTTGTTTCGGTCTCAATGCAACCGCATTGCTCCCTCACTGCGCGAACACATCTGCACGACGCTTGACCGCCACAGCGTTAACAAATATTGGGGAATAGGGTCTTAAGCTTATGTTTAAGAAACTGTTTAAAATTTTTTGTATTGTAATTTAGGTCTTTGCCGGCATATTTATGATATTTATTCAGTCATTATATAACCACATAACTCCATTATAAATATCAAAAATCTACCTGACAAATACTCTAAATTCCTTCGACAAATAAATTTAATAAGTTTCTAAAAGGGAAAATTAATTCCGAGATTGAAAGCTGAATTGGAATTGAGGGGAACGCCTTGTTTTGCGAGTTTCCCTAATATCTGATCCATACCAAGGAACATGTTGAAACCTGTCGTATGGAAATTCAACAGCCATCCGAACCCTACACCGTATGACCCTGCCACTAAATTTACATCAGCGGAAAAATAATCAACCGGTTTTACATTCGCCGACAATCTGAATTGAGTCCATGTGTATTTCCCGTTTATTCTTGTTGAATTGAGGAGACCGAAATGAAGTCTCCTATATTCCGGCAGCTCATATTGCGCTCCGAAATTCAAAGTGGCGGCAAGTGCTCTTTTATATGCCGGCACCCTTTCTATTTCAGTCATCTGGTATAGTTCCGCCACATCATGCTTCAGCCTGTCCCATTCATTCTTGAATGAGTTTTCAGCATTATTGTCTACATTAAAATGAAATGCATCCGTTGTGAATTCCTGAGTTCCCGGTGTGTAGGCACGCTGTGTATGTCCCCAGTTGATAAAACCCAAATCAAGTGCCGCCGCCGAAAATTTGAAATCGTTCCATTCATATTCGGCACCGAAATCAAACCCAAGTCCGAACCCGGTTGGCCTGAATCCGTCTATATCACCACCCGACACATAATTCTTACCTGTTTTGTCGCTATATTCCGTCTTATATCTGAATCCGACAGACGATGCATATACCTCTGCATTTGTCCGTACTATCCACTCATTCTCTCCAAGCGTCATACTCGCTTCGTTAAACTTGAATCTGAAGTTACCGGCGCCGACGAGTATTTTAAATGCCACCCCGACACGCAAGCCCGGAACCTGAGCCACATTCCTTGAATGATTGAAAGCGAGCTGATAATATGCATTGGCATTGGCTAACATATTTTTAATATGATATGTATCATTTGTCACACCCTCTTTTGCAAGAGAAAAGAAACTACCGGGCACGCACAGTTCCATATTTGCCACTGCACTAAGAGTCACAGTATTGTAACCTTCAAATGCTTTAAATCCTCCTGATAAAATATCTATTTTATCACTTGTTCCCACTTTATTGGTATTCCCGAACTTACTCATGGCTCGTGTATCGCTGATTGTCGGATTGGTAAACAATACGCTTTTACCATTTACTGTGTAAACCACATCCTTGACATGTAGATTGCCATGCATGTTAAAATTCACATTGCCCAATACAGGCATGCCGACAAACGATGTCTCATTGCCGAAAGCCGGATTCATCTGATACCGATAGTCATAATCATCAAGAAAATAACCGGAATATGTGGTTTGCGCACACAGACCGTTTATACATAGGCATATTATGGCTAAAGCAGCATATACCTTTATGAGATTCTTCATCATTTCCATTTTTAATATTCTCCCACAACTCATAACTCACAACTTCTTTACATAGTACCCGCTTACTTTTGCTTTTATATCTTTTAGACTGAGAGTCTGAGACGATGAAAGAGGCTCATCCGAGTCAGGATAGACAACAGCAGTAAATGTGATTCCATCAAGTTTCTTAACCTCTCCGGTAATGTATAGTTTCACCTCCTGGTCTTTGGCATTTGCCTGCACTACCGCACCTTCTATGGAGACATTCCCTATTTGCCGTCCTGTTATATCTATCGGATACCCGCTGAGTGTAGCCTCAAGTGGAAGATCATTGTCCACTTTCATTGTCAATTCAAGAGTCTCGATCGTCATATCATACAGCCGTGTGGCATGCCAACCCTTATCAGTTTTAGAATATATGATTTGCGATTTATTATTTTCCAAATTAGTAAGGGCAAGCGGCGCAATAAATTCCCAGTTGCCTTCCAAGGCAGGGAACTTGGTATCAAGGAGTAGCTTATCTATATGTTGACGGAATATCTTAGGATCCACAAATTCTATGTCAAGCTGTTCGGGTATTCCATCTCCACTCAAAACTTCTCGTAAAGCAGAAAACATTACATGTTCCGGATTTTCATACCCTTGCGGAATTAGGAGCTGCTCTTTTCCAAGTTCAGGAGACAATCGGAAATCATATCTTTCACCCAATGGCTTGGAATGATCCACTCCGACATGCCCGTAATCAAGGCTATAAGATTTAGCCGGCTGTCCATTCCTGATGGCAGTCACTTGAAATCCAGACGTCCAATCAAGCCCAAGAGCTGTCAATGGATTGTTGACACTCAAATAAACCTGAGGGTTTGAAAGAATAAGATTAGTGCCCGAACCGGCTATAAAATCCGGAATAACGCTTAAATCTATTGATGGAATAGACATTCCATCCCCGTCAAAATGATATTCGATATATCCGGTGACTGCTTTTGCCACCATATCTGAAATAGAATAAGACGCCTGCAATTTAATATCAGACGGATAAGAATCGCTTGAAGATGATTTTTCCACTACAAGGTTTGCCCTTTCTATATTCAGACAAGATGAAAGGGTGAATGAATTTTCTGATATGCGGCATCCATTAGCTGGCAAATTTACCCTGTTGGCTATAATTGACAATTGGGCGACTCCATTCACCAACGGCAAAGAATTTAGCGAAAGCCTACCACTTGAGGAATTATAGACGAAATTAAGATCCGAATGGTCAAGATCAAGCGCTTTTGGAAGTTGTATGATTATATCATTTAAAGAAACATCAATACCTGATGGTAGGTTTTGCGCTTCAAATGTTATTGTAAAGGTCAATTTATCAGTATATATGTCTTCCAGCGTGACTATTGAGGCATCTATCCCTTCCGCTTTATATATCAAATTATTATTAACCGGCTGCGACATCGGGATTATAAGACGATTCCCGGCGGTTTGGGAACTGTTTCCCATGGAATAATTAATGATATTCGGGCTAATATATGGTGCCGATGATATAAATGAAGGGATATTGAAGACATTTGAGCGGAAAGATCCTTTCTTATTGATTGCATAAAACTTATTCCCATTCAAAGTCACTTCCTGAATAATATCATTTTCCTTCGCATTAAATATATCACCCAATGTAATGACATCAATATTTAAAGGCACCACAAGGTCTTTTACTTTAAATTGGGAGGTCGTGTCTATATCAGACAGGTCATACTTATTATCTATGCAGGAGGAAACTGGAATCAACACTAACAATGTTAATGCTGCTCTTAAAATAAAATGCTTCATGATAAATATTTGTCAATTTTAATGAAGTGCACATTGCAAATTTACATATAAATATTTAAACAGGCAAATATAGACATTAAGAGCACGCCCCCGAAATTTTAAGGCACAAACTCTTAACGACAAAACAACCAAAAAATCCTGCCTACACGTATAGACAGGATTTGTTTCTCATAATTGATAAAATAGCAAGCTAAGCGCTAAGCCCTTTAAAATCAACAGATTGAAGTCACATGAGCGTAACCCCGATCCGGTTATTTGTTCTCGCGACGCTCAATAGCTTTATGAACTTTATGAACTTCTTTCACGAGACAGAATGCGGCTGCCACAACAGCAGCCTTAAGAGCGATTTTAGCAATGTTCATGCCAAGATGGAGTGCAAAATCGCACTCATGTTTTTTCTCTTCCATAATTAAGATTAATATTTATAATTCAACATATTAATGTTTACAAATTCCTCATAATCCGGAATCTATAACCATCATTATTTTAACAACTAATCTTTATATTTGGTTGAGAGTTGGGAATAATGGCTCCCCGGCAATTTGAGCAATTAAACCTGGGCACGATTACGACATGTCGGTCACTCAAAATATAAACCGGTATATTCTTTCATTAACCAACTGTTATTCTTCATGTTTCGCAAACGGAGTTTGAATCAAAAGTTCTGAAAGCGGTCTTTTGGGCACATGATGAATTTCATCCGGACTGCGATAATATTTCACGTCTGCATCCGGTTTTCCCGACATATCCTCAATTATCACCTTCTCGACCGGATAACCAAGAGCTAACACATAGATAGGTTTATAATAATCTTCCAATTGAAGAGACTGTTTTATAATTTCCACATTGAATGATTTTATTATACACCCTCCGATTCCAAGCGCACGGGCACCAAGTGTGATTGCCTGCAATTGTATACCGTCATCACAAAGGAGGTTTCCGGTAAGCCGGGTATCAAGACATTGCACAAGATATGCCACAGGTCTTTCAGTATCGATAGGTCCGTCCCAATCAGATAGATAGCCTGCCCATTTTAATGCCGGGAATACTGCCTCGCATTCTTCCTTATCGTTCACAATCCTATATTTCAATGGTTGAAGGTTTCTCCCTGAAGCACAATAACGTGTCAACTCTACCAGCTCCTTTAGTGTATCCGCACCAATCTTTTTTGAAGCGTCAAATCTTCTGATTGAACGGTCTTCAATCAACAATTTCTTTACAATTTCAAAATCATTCATAACGTATAAATTTTCACAAATGTAATATATATTGCTTAAATTCGCTAATTTTGCATGAAAATATAGAAGTTGAGTTCGGACTTAACCGGAATTTATGAAATCTCAGGATATAATTATCTCTTTAGAAAGTGAACGGCTTGGATATGGCAAAGTCGTGCTTGACAATCCACACAAAATAAATATCCTTGCCGGGATCACCGTAATTTATGGCGAAAACGGCAGCGGCAAAACCACTTTAGGCACAATCCTCGAAAAAGGGAGGTATGCATACGGCAACCGGCTCTCTTTCTCCCCTTCAGTAAACAGAATCAAGATGCTTTCGTTTACCGACATCCATTCTCTCAGTGGCATGGAGGTGCAATATTATGTGCAGCGGATGGAGGCAACCATGAATGATATGGTCCCTACTGTATCGGATATAATGGGAAGCAAAACAGAGGCCGGAAAATGGTCTGAGTATTGCTCTACTTTGGGATTGAAAGATGTAACAGATAAGAAGATCAACTATCTTTCAAGCGGGGAGCTTCGTAAACTTCTTATTATTAATGCTCTCCTTGATAACCCTGACGTATTGATTCTGGATAACCCATATATCGGCCTTGACGCCGGATCGCGCGATGAATTCGACACGACAATGAAAAATCTACGTTCGCAAAACGTATCGATAATCATGTTATTATGCGACACAACCGATATTCCTGAATATACTGACTTTCTTATAAATATAGTTGACAAATCAATATCTCCCGTAATTTCGGACCCTGAACATATATCTATAATCCGGAATACTGTCCCGGAATATCATTTTGATATTTCTTCCATCCCTCCATCCATCAACTCTAAACCGCTTCCCCATAATATTTCTTTCGCCATTCATAAGGGACATGTGAGATATGGAACTCGCGAAATCCTTAAAGATATAGATTGGATAGTTAACAAAGGGGAACGATGGGTCTTGACAGGTCCGAACGGATGCGGCAAGTCTTTGCTGCTTAGCCTGGTTTGTGCGGATAACCCTCAAGCATACGCCAACGATATTACTCTTTTTGACCGTAAAAGAGGATCAGGAGAGAGTATCTGGGAAATTAAGGATGCTATAGGTTATGTTTCTCCCGAAATGCAATTGTTTTTCAAATCAAATTCCAACATCCGTGAGATTATTATGCAGGGGATGCGCAATTCCCTTAACAAATATAGACCTGCGACTAAGGAAGAGTCTGCCATAACGGATTCGTGGATGTCCCTATTAGGCATACGTCACCTTGCTGACAGAAATTTTTCCGGTTTATCAACAGGGGAACAGCGTCTTGTTCTGGTGGCAAGAGCTATGGTTAAACAACCCGAACTTCTTGTGCTCGACGAGCCGCTGCATGGTCTGGATGCAGCCCGCAAACGAAGGGTTAAAGATATAGTGAATGCTATAGTGGAAAAAAACAATAGCTCTCTGATCTTCGTAACTCACTACACCTCGGAAATCCCTTCATGCGTAACCCACGTAAAGACTTTGGTAAAAATATAACCTCAAAAACAAGTTTATATAATTATTGTTAATAAAGATGAGAGACCTTTCTCTCATCTTTTTTTATTCTTTAATCCCATAATCGTTATTTGATATGCACATGGCGGATGCGCTGGTTTCACCGGCAGTGGCAGGAGTGGCGGGAGCCGCGGCGGCAGCTCTTATAGGAGTTGCCTCACACAAAGTTAAATCGATCAGAAGAGAAGACATAGTTCCCCTCATGGGCGTGATGGGGGCTTTTATATTTGCCGCACAGATGATCAATTTCTCAATACCTGGCACAGGGTCAAGCGGTCACATCATCGGAGGGGTTCTACTTGCATCCCTAATGGGACCATGGGCTGCGTTCATAACCCTCTCGTCAGTCTTGATCATACAATGCCTGATATTTGCCGACGGGGGCTTGATGGCTTTGGGCTGCAACATCATAAATATGGCGGCAATGAGTTGTCTCGTTGCATACCCCCTTATATACAGACCTATAGCCGGGATCTCCACGTCAAAATGGAGATTGTCGGTTGCGGCTGTTGCCGCTTGCGTATTCGGTCTTGAATTGGGAGCTTTGGCTGTGACTGCCGAAACTGAATTATCAGGCGTCACGGCACTTTCCTCCTCAAGCTTTCTCGCATTGATGACATCTATACATCTTGCAATCGGATTATGCGAAGGTGTCGCTACAGCTTTGGTAATTTGTTTTGTTGTGTCATATAAGAAAGATATGCTGTTTAGCCTGCAAAAGAATGTTTCAGTCCCGGTGTCCTCAGGGAAACTATCAAAAAAGACCAAAACAGTTTTGTGGTCGTTTGCTGCTTTGGCATTAGTTCTTGCGATAGGCTTCACATGGATCGCATCTGAAAATCCAGATGGGCTTGAATGGTCAATTGCAAAAATCACCGGTGCCACCGAACTTGGTGTAGCGTCAATACCGTCAACTGCTTTCATCCCTGACTACGATTCCACCTTTGCCGGTATTGTCGGTGGAGTGATCGTTATGGTAATGTTATGGTGTATCTGCGCATTACTCTTCAGAAGAAAAAAGAAAATTGCATAAATCTTGATGGGGCATCTTGAAAAGACATATCAACAGATAGTAAGACTTGAGAATAGCCGAAAATGTACACATTCATCTCCGGCTATTCTCGTTGTCACGTTGCTATATTTGATATGCGTCTTGAGTGTACCGATTTATCAGCCGCAGAAGCTCATATGGCTGGCGGCATATCCCATTGTCGCTTCTGAAATTGAGGGTATAGGCTATGGCAGAATTTTCCTACGCTCCTTGTGGATTCTCCCTTTGGTATTATTCATAGGTGTATTCAATCCATTCATTGAAACAGAAATTGCATTCCGTATAGGGAATGTTGCGATAAACCGGGGATGGTTAAGTTTTACTTCTATTATCATTCGTGGTCTTTTGTCCTTTCAAGCTGTACTGATTCTTGTAGGGACAACAGGCTTCATTGATATATTTAATTCTTTACGCAAAATCGGATGCCCCGCATTACTTACCACTCAACTTCTTCTCACCTACCGCTATATCTCGGTGATTATAGACCAGATTATAATCATGAAACGCGCCCGCGAGGCTCGCGGATATGGCAGAAAGAGTTATCCCTTTAAAATGTGGGGGCAGTTTATCGGGCAATTGCTATTGCTGAGCATGCAACGTGCCACATGGATTCATCGTGCCATGGATGCAAGAGGCTTTGATGGGACTTTACCTACAGGGAATGCAGTTAAATGGTCTAAATCATCCCTGCTATGGCTGATTGCCTGGTGCGTTATTATAATTTGTCTTCGTTTCATAGATTTTTCCACTCTGATTAATCATTTGTTATCATGAGCCACCATTTTGTTAGATTCTCTGACGTGCATTATTCATATCCCGACGGCACTGAGGCTTTGAAGGGTGTCTGTTTCACTATAACTCATGGTGAACGGGTCGCTATTCTCGGTCTCAATGGATGTGGTAAATCCACCCTTTTACTTCACACAAACGGCTTACTTTTACCCTCACAAGGTGAAGTCAATGTAGGCGATGTGCCGGTGACAAAAAAGACGTTACCAGTTGTAAGACGTGCTGTCGGGATGGTGTTTCAGAACCCTGACGACATGCTGTTTATGCCGACTGTCTATGATGATGTGGCATTCGGACCTCGAAATATGAAACTTCCTGAGAAGGAAGTGGAACGAAGAGTAAAAGGGGGCGGGTAGGTCGGCGCCCTTGCGGGCGCTTTCCCCCCTAAGAACCGTGCATGATAGTTTCCCATCACACGGCTCA
>CAMTMX010000123.1 GCA_947073495.1 uncultured Porphyromonadaceae bacterium | reverse complement strand
CGGAGTCATCTGCGCGCAGCGCGTGATGAACGCCCTTATCGACAAAGGATTCGTGCGTGAAAAAGCTTACGACACTGTGCAGCCTATCGCCATGAAAGCTATGGCTACCGGATCGTCTTATCAGGATCTCTTGAAACAGGACCCCACAGTCATGGGTGCACTCTCAGAGGCGGAGCTCGACAACTGCTTCACCCTCGACTACTATTTCAAGAATATCGACCATATTTACAAACGTAATAAATTAGAAGAATAATGTCGGAAAGATTGGTTGTCATCGGCTCTCAATGGGGCGATGAAGGTAAAGGAAAGATTACCGATTATTTCGCATGTCGCGCCGACATGGTGGTGCGCTATCAGGGAGGCAACAATGCCGGCCACAGCGTGATGTTCAACGGGCATAAATACTCGCTCCAGAGCATCCCTTCCGGCATTTTTAACCCTGCCACCGTCAATGTGATGGGCAATGGCATGGTGGTGAACCCTGAATCTGTACTCGTTGAGCTACAGAAACTCCACGACCAGGGCATCACAGACTATCAGCTCTATATTTCAGACCGCGCAGCGATGGTCATGCCCTGGCATTCCGCACTCGACGGCGCCTATGAAGCAATGAAAGGGGGCAAGCTGATCGGCACCACAAAAAAAGGTATCGGTCCGGCTTATAGCGACAAGTATAGCCGTGTGGGGCTTCGAATGGGCGACCTTCTCGAGCCAGAATATTTTGCAGAACGTCTGCAGGGCGCTCTCGAGCAGAAAAATCTTGAGCTCAAGATGCTCGGTCTCCCGACTTACGATTTCCAGGAGGTATACGACCGCTACATGGAGATCGCCAAGATTCTCGGTCCCCGTATCGTAGACACATCTGATCTCATCAACAAGGCTCTCCGCAGCGATAAGAAGATTCTATTTGAGGGTGCACAAGGCATGATGCTATGCATAGACCACGGCACCTACCCCTTCGTGACTTCTTCCACACCATCTTCTGCAAGTGTGCCTGTCGGAGCCGGAATCTCTCCTAAATGGATCGACAATGTGCTCGGCGTTGCCAAGGCATATTGCACCCGTGTAGGCGAAGGTCCGTTCCCGACAGAACTTCACGACGAAATAGCCCACGAAATACGCGAACGCGGCCACGAATACGGCACCGTTACAGGACGTCCACGCCGTGTGGGCTGGTTTGACGCCGTAGTGGCTCGCTACACAAGCCGTCTCGCAGGTATCGACAACTGGGCGCTCATGCTCTTCGATGTCCTCTCAGGTCTTGATAAAGTAAAAATCTGCACTCACTACGAACTTGACGGAAAAATAATTGACACACCACCTTCCACTATCTCCAAGCTTGCCCGCTGCAAGCCTGTCTTTATCGAGATGGAGGGATGGAAAGACGACATCACAGGAATCCGCAGTTACGACGAACTTCCCGAGGCGGCAAAAGCCTACGTGAAGAAAATCGAGGAACTTACCGAAGTGCCTGTGGGTGTAATCTCCGTTGGTCCTGACCGTACTCAGACCATCATCGTTTCGGAAAAACTCAGAAATTTCTGAAACTCCAATTACTAATTAATAATTACTAATTGAAAAAAGCATGTCATTTTTAACTGAAAAAGTAAATGAGGAAGGTATGACGTTTGACGATGTCCTTCTCATTCCGGCATATTCGGAGGTCATTCCCAACATGGTGGACGTCAAGACCCGTTTCTCACGCAACATCACTCTCAACATACCCATCGTCTCTGCAGCCATGGATACTGTCACCGAGGCTGCAATGGCAATAGCAATAGCTCGTCAGGGCGGTATCGGCGTGATCCACAAAAATATGCCGATTGAAATGCAGGCGGCACAAGTAAGAAAGGTAAAACGTGCCGAAAGCGGTATGATTTTCGACCCTGTAACCATCACTCCTGAGCAAACTGTTGGTGATGCTCAGCGCATGATGCATGAGAACCATATCGGCGGTATTCCTGTGGTTGACGAAGAAGGAAAACTCGTAGGTATCGTAACCAACCGCGATCTACGGTTCCAGACCGATGAATCTCTCCAGATCAAGGAAGTAATGACAAAAGAGAATATTGTCACAACCACTAATCCTGATCTCGCCGAGGCATCTCAGATCCTACTCCGACACAAGATCGAGAAACTCCCCGTTGTCGATGCAGACAACAAGCTCGTGGGGCTTATCACCTACCGAGACATCACCAAGATCCAGGACTATCCCAATGCCTGCAAAGACAGCAAGGGACGTCTCCGTGTGGCAGGTGGCGTAGGCGTGACAAGCGACACGCTTAAGCGCGTCGAGGCTCTCGTTCATGCCGGAGTTGACGCCGTGGTCATCGACACTGCCCACGGACATTCCGCCAATGTGGTGAACACTCTCAAGGCTGTGAAAAAGAATTTCCCGGAAATTGACGTACTCGTAGGTAACATCGCCACTGCAGAGGCTGCCGAATATCTCATCGCAAATGGTGCTGACGGCATCAAGGTAGGTATCGGTCCCGGTTCCATCTGCACCACCCGTATCGTTGCCGGGGTTGGTGTCCCTCAGTTGAGCGCGATATTTAATTGTGCAAAAGTTGCTGCCAAACATGGTGTGCCGGTAATCGGTGACGGCGGTCTCCGCTATTCAGGCGACGTAGTGAAAGCCATCGCAGCCGGTGCAGACTGCGTGATGATGGGGTCGATGCTCGCCGGGACAGAGGAATCTCCCGGTGAGACAATAATCTACAACGGGCGTAAGTTCAAAGCATACCGCGGCATGGGGTCTATCGAGGCTATGCAGGCTGGTTCAAAAGACCGTTACTTCCAGAGCGCAACATGCGATTCAAGCAAATTTGTGCCGGAAGGAATCGTGGCACGTGTGCCTTACAAGGGTACCCTTGCAGAGACCATCTATCAGCTTCTCGGAGGTCTTCGCTCAGGAATGGGATACTGCGGCGCAAAGGATATCGAGGCTCTCCACAATGCCCGCTTCGTACGTATCACTTCAGCCGGAGTTATCGAAAACCACCCACACGACGTGACAATCACCAAAGAGGCTCCCAACTATTCAAGAGCCGAGTAATTGTTGTGAAATGTGCAATTAATCCTGATTAATCATGGTTAATCAGGATTAATCGCAAATCTCACAGCTCAAAACTCAAAACAAAAAACTCAAAACCAAATGGAAAAGATATTGATTCTGGATTTCGGTTCACAATATACCCAGCTTATCGCACGCCGCGTGCGCGAGCTCAACGTGTATTGCGAGATCCATCCTTTCAACAAGATTCCTGTGATTGATGCCGACACCAAGGGCGTCATTCTCTCCGGATCCCCCTCTTCCGTGCGCGATGCCGGTTCTCCAAGACCGGACCTAAGCGCCATCAAGGGGAAACTTCCCTTGCTTGGTGTCTGCTATGGCGCCCAGCTTCTCGCAGCAGAATATGGCGGTGAAGTTGAAGGAGCCCCAAGCCGCGAATACGGACGCGCAATGCTGAAAGTGGTCGATCAGATAGATCCCTTAATGCTAAATGTCCCCTCCCCCACACAGGTATGGATGTCGCACGGAGACACCATCACACGTCTCCCCGAAAACTACCACATCATCGGGTCTACAGAAAATGTAGAGGCTGCAGCCTATCATATCGAGGGAGAGAAGACCTGGGGCATTCAGTTTCATCCCGAGGTGTATCATTCAACCGACGGCACTCAGATTCTTGCCAACTTCGTGCTTGGCATCTGCGGATGTTCCGGCACATGGAGTCCCGATTCATTTATCGAGACTACAGTGGCTGAATTGAAAGAGCAACTCGGCAACGACCGTGTGATCCTCGGACTGTCCGGAGGCGTGGACTCATCTGTTGCAGCCATGCTTCTGCACAAGGCTATCGGCGATAACCTCACATGCATCTTTGTAAACAACGGATTGCTCCGCAAGAACGAGTTTAACGATGTTCTCGACTCTTACAAGCACATGGGTCTTAACGTGATCGGGGTTGATGCCAGCGAGCGTTTCTATGCCGATCTCAAAGGAGTGACAGATCCTGAGCAGAAACGCAAGATTATAGGCAGGGATTTCGTGGAGGTGTTCAACGCCGAGGCTAAGAAGATCGAGAATGCCAAATGGCTTGCCCAGGGCACTATCTATCCCGATGTGATCGAGAGCTGCTCAGTGAAAGGTCCTTCCGCCACAATCAAGAGCCACCACAACGTAGGAGGTCTGCCGAAAGAGATGAACCTTAAGATTGTCGAGCCGCTACGTCTTCTCTTCAAAGATGAGGTTCGCCGTGTAGGTAAGGCAATGAATATGGACCAACGTCTTCTCGGACGTCACCCCTTCCCGGGTCCCGGTCTTGGCATCCGAATCATCGGTGAAGTTACACCGGAAAAGGTTCGCGTGCTTCAGGAGGCAGACGCTATCTTCATCAACGGTCTGCGCAACGCCGGTCTTTACGACAGCGTATGGCAGGCGGGCGTGATGTTGTTGCCTGTTCAGAGTGTAGGAGTGATGGGCGATGAGAGGACTTACGAGAGTTGCGTTGCACTTCGTGCCGTAATCTCAACAGACGGTATGACAGCCGACTGGGTACATCTCCCCTACGAGTTCCTCGCCAACGTAAGCAACGAGATCATCAACAAAGTTCGCGGCGTGAACCGCGTAGTCTACGACATCTCCTCAAAACCACCGGCAACAATCGAGTGGGAATAATCCCAATCGATAATATATTGATAAAAAGCCTCAACTTATTAAAGTTGGGGCTTTTGCTATTTAGGCACAAGGATATCCGGTCAGTACTATCGGAGTGCTAAAGGATTTGTTAACGCATAGAGGATCAAGCATTAACAAACATTTGGAAACGGCGTACGAAACATTAGAGCATGCTTACTTTTGATTTATATTATGATTTAGAAAGAGTTTTTGAGGTTGTTTAGAGTTTTGTAGAAAACGACTCTACAATCTCAATGGTCAATGCAGAGCTTAAACTCTCCCCTAACCCGGATTTCAATTACAGCCTCACACTCCAATAGCACTAATAATTGACCGGCTCAGCTCCTTATCCCAACATTGTAAGGCAAGGTGGCTGAGCCGGCATGTATCAGTATTTTGTCTTATTCTTTTTTATAATTGCGAAGGTCCTTGGATCCTCTTGGAGCTCCGTCGTCAAGCAACTCCTCTATAGTGTTTTCAAGCCTCCGTTTTTCTTCTTCAAGACCTTTCGCCTTATTGAGAAGCTTGAAATGGCTTCTGTAAAGATACATCAATCCAATTGCAAACAGGAAAAGGGCGATAAGGGTGACACTGATAATCTTCTGGTTGGTGGCGAGCTCCAGATTTTTCTTTTCCATATCCATATTAGCCATGGCAGTTTTCATCTGGTTGACATTATAACGCATCTGAAGTTCCACCACAGCTTCTTCCGACTTCTGTTTTCTTGACTCAAAAAGGATATTGTTGTAATCTTCCAGAGCCTGAAGCTTTACAGCATGGTCGTGGGCAGAATCCGCCACTTCTATCAAACGCAAAAGAGCCCTGGTCCTGACACCCTCGTCGTTGGTGTTGTCGACCACCCTTCTGAGATAAGGCAGTGCTCCGGAATAGTCTTTCTCTGCAAGCAACCGATATGCAATCGGACGCGGATCCTCATCAAAAGAATTTCTGATCTCCTCATCCTTCTCGGCAAGAATCTTACACTTGGAGTAAAGATCCTGTATCTCTTCATTGTCAAGAACCTCATAATTGCTAAGCATGCGCCTGTAACAGATATAATAATTCCTGTCGTAATTCCGGAATAGCCTGCCGTTATTTCTGTAGTGATCTTCCAGTTCTTTTATGATGCTGATAAGTTTACGGTCACACTCCACCGCCTTTTCTTGAAAATCTATACTGCTGTAGTATGTGGCGGCTGTAGTATAGAAAAGATTCTTAAGAAACGGTATCTTTTCATCACATTCATTGATCAGCTTCTCAAGCCTGTCGAGATACTCAAGATACATATATCCCTTCGTGGAATTACGGATAAATATCACCACCCGATACAGGTCGAGAATATCCTGATAGATATCGTTCTTGGGAGTCAGCTCCTCCTTGACGTATTCCATAAGCACCTGCATCCGTTCATCCCCTTCAAGATAACGTGCCTCACCCAACGCTTTTTGTACAGATACGAACAGACCTGCCCCCTTCCTCATACTTTCGTCCTTTATCTCGGAAGCAAGCGAGACAAGACTGTCAAGCACATTCCTGTCGCGCACCTGAAACACCGAAAGCTGACGTACCATGTCGGCAAAAGCCTCATCGTTTCCGCTTCTGCGTGCCACATCAAGCAGTTTCCACGCCACTTCGGGCTTTGTCTGTGTCGGAGTGAGATCAAACACATCATATAATATACGTATACTGTCGGGAGCGGTCTTACCGAGTCTCAAAGTAGCCATCATTCTGTCGGCATCTGCCTGCTGTTCTGCAAACGACGGACATACGGCATGAGAAACAAGACTGCATGCCATCAATAGAAATAGGGAGAGAAAATTAAAGCGGTTCACTTTGTTTTAAATTTAGCCTTATGGAAAAATAATATGCATTCTCTTCTCTAATAAGAAAAGCCGGTTACAAAATTACTGATTTTTCACACCTTTTTATTATTGTATAATGAAAAATAAGTTAAAAAATATCACTCAAGTTTTCTTTTCACCTCATCTACATCTTTTATTCCGTAGATATGGCTGATTATCTTCTGGAGCTCTGAATAGGAATGTACACCGAATGAAAGCTGGCTCGTCACTATCGAATCCTGACAAGTGGAATTGTAGGAATCGATATTCAGGTTAAGCTTGTTTGATATGCAATCCACTATATCAAGGAAAAGATGATAACGGTCTACCGCTTTCACTGTGACCGTTACGGGATAAAGAGTCTCGTCCGGCTCGAACTCCACACTCACGATGTCGTCGCCAAACTGCGATGCAAGGCGTATCGCAATCGGGCAGTCTCTCTTATGCAAGGTAAGCACTCCGTCCTTACCACGGAATCCTACCACCTCTTCACCCGGAATCGGACGGCAACACTCACACCGCCTGAATTTGGGAGGCGTCAGCGAAGATATATATGACTCGATGGCATTCTTGGCTTTGTAGCTTACCACAGCATCAAGCCAGTCAGGGACAGGATGCGAGATCGGCGAAGTGAATATTTCGACCACGTCTCCGCGGCGCAACGGCGCCTTGATAGATGACAGGAACCCATTGATACGGGCATATTTCGCATGATCTCCCAACGTGGGTGAAATCTCATAGGCGAAATCAAGCACCGACGATTTCTGTGGCAGCACCACCCCTCTTCCATGAGGAGTGAAGACCATGATATCATCATTATAGAATGATGACGTAACCTTCTCCATGAAATCGATCCCTTCGGTATGCTCCCCTATTTCACGGAGCACCCCGCGGAACTTATCCACCCATCTTCCTATATAGTCTTGAGAACGGTCGGCGCGATAGCCGAGGCGCGAATTGCGCGCCATACGTTGGCTGGAGATATGCACCTCCTGCCATCGCCCGAAATCTGCAAGGAGCTTCACATGGAAACTCTGGTAGCCATTTTCCTTCGGGGAATCTATATAGTTTGATATCCCTCCGGGTTTCTCCTTGAAACGGTCGGTCAATACCGAATATATGCGCAATGCGAGATCCTTTTCATCCTCCCCTTCCGGAGTCGTAAAAACGATATCTGTGAAATGCCGGTACTTGAGATGGTTGAAATCATCCCCAAACTTACGCATCTTTCTCCACACGCTATATGGCTCTCGATATTCCACAGCCACATTCACTGAAATCCCGGCTTCGGCAAGAGTAGCCTCCAGTTGCACCCTGAAGCGTTCCAACCGCTCTTCCTGCTGGCGCTTGTCTTTTGCGATAAGGGTAGATATCTCTTCAAACTCATGAGGGCAACGGAAACGGAAACTGAGGTTTTCAAGTTCTGTCTTGACATGATAAAGCCCCAGACGGTTGGCGAGTGGGGCATAGAAATAGTCTGTTTCTCCTGCGATCTTCATCTGTTTGTCAGGGCGCATCGATGACAGGGTGCGCATATTATGAAGACGATCGGCAAGTTTTATCATGATCGGACGTATGTCGCGCTGCATGGCGTTGAGCATCTGCTTGAAGTTGTCTACTTGCTTGCTCATGTCGTAGTTCTTCTTTTCCTTCTTTGTCAGCACATTGACAAGAAACGCAACATCATCGCCGAAACGCGACTGTATCTCTTCGAGGGGATGCGGGGTGTCTTCCACCACGTCATGAAGGAATGCGGCGATCACTGAGTTGACGTCAAGGTGAAGTTCTTCGGCAGCGATAGATGCCACAGCTATGGGGTGCAGGATGTATGGCTCGCCGGTTTTTCTGACCTGCGGCGCGTGCGCCTCCCTTGCGAGTTCAAAAGCGTCGCGCAATCTTATAAGGTCGGCGTCGGCAGTTCTGGGCGTCATCACGTCTATCACGTGTTGTGCACGCTCTTCAATAATCTTGTCATAGTCCATATCCATAGCCATCAAATCTTGGGGTAGCAATAATTCGGCAAATATAACGATTCCTCCTCAAATTTACAATAGCAACAGCTCGGTCTCTACAAAAATTGTCTCATTTCAATCCTCCAATAACTTCTCGATTTCCTTCTTGAGTAACGGAATATGATTTATGACTATAGACCCAATATTGTCCTAAATAATTTTTGAGTGCTACTCAACGTGCAGAGGCATCAGCCTTTGCAAAAATGACATCAGA
>CAMTMX010000122.1 GCA_947073495.1 uncultured Porphyromonadaceae bacterium | reverse complement strand
AACTCCATCTCTCAAACTCAAAATTTACTCGAAAATCCTCTCTAAATCTTAACATAAGTCAAATCCAAACATTCTCTTAAGAAAATAACATCATGTCCCGGTTTCTCGATACTGAAATAAAATTTCTGAAAGGTGTGGGGGATGCTCGAGCCAAAGTCCTTGCCTCTGAGATAGGGGTCGTGACATTTCGCGACCTTCTCTATTATTTCCCATACCGCCACATAGACAGAAGCCGGTTTTATTCCATAGCGGAATTGCAGGGCACTGATCTTCCCGCCCTCCAGATAAAAGGGAGGTTCATAAGTTTCAATGTTGAAGGCGAGGGAGCAAGGAAACGACTGAAAGGTGTGTTTTCAGACGGCAGAAGGATGATGGAGACTGTATGGTTTTCCAAAATCAATACTTTTGCAACCGCCTATAAACCAGGAGTTGATTATGTGATATTCGGGAAACCATCTTTTTATCGGAATGTTTATTCCATACCTCATCCTGAAGTGGAGGCTTTCGACCCGTCGAAACCTCCTACGGGTTTCCGTGGAGTGTACTCCCTGACCGAAACGATGAGGAAAAAAGGTTACACCACGCGTCTTTTGCAAAATCTTGTCTCCAATCTTCTTTCCCATCCGGGCTTTTCTTCAATTGAAGACACATTGCCTGCTGAGCTCATGGTTCATTATAACCTTATGCCGCTTAAGGAAGCTTTCCGGCAGATGCACTTTCCGGATAATGCTCAAAAGCTCCAGAAGGCAACCGAACGGATGAAGTTTGAGGAGCTGTTTTATGTGGAAATGCACATTCTGCGTTATTCAATGGAGAGAGGCTCCAAACTACCGGGATTTGTTTTTTCAAAAATAGGGGATAAGTTTAATGGATTTTATTTCAACGTATTGCCGTTTGAATTGACCGGTGCTCAGAAACGCGTGCTCAAGGAGATAAGAGGGGATATGAAGACCGGCAGGCAGATGAACCGCCTGTTGCAGGGGGACGTGGGTTCCGGAAAGACAATGGTGGCGTTCATGTCGATGCTCATGGCGGTTGACAACAATTGCCAGGCTGCACTGATGGCACCTACTGAAATTCTGGCTCAGCAGCACTTCTCTACCATTAAACAATGGGCGGAACCGATAGGTGTGAACGTTGCGCTTCTTACGGGGAGTACCCGCACCGCTGCCAGGCGGGAAATACACGAGGGTCTTTTGTCCGGCGGCATAGATATAATAGTAGGCACACATGCCTTGATAGAGGAAAATGTGAAATTCCATATGTTGGGGTTGGCTGTCATTGACGAACAGCACCGTTTCGGGGTGGCTCAGAGGGGAAAACTCTGGCATAAAAATGAAAGGGTGCCTCATGTATTGGTGATGACTGCAACCCCGATACCAAGGACATTGGCAATGACAGTATATGGAGATCTCGATGTGTCGGTGATTGATGAACTGCCACCCGGAAGAAAACCCATCACCACCCTCTTGCGATATGATTCAAACCGTCTTGAAGTAGACAGGTTGATTTACTCGCAATTAAGGGAAGGACGGCAGATCTATATCGTCTATCCATTGATTTCGGAAAACGATAAGCTTGAGCTTAAAAGTCTTGAAGAGGGATATAAACGCACGTGCGACACGTTTCATGGCTATAGAGTATGCTTCGTGCATGGAAAAATGAAGCCTGAAGAGAAAGATCATCAGATGGATCTGTTTGTGAGGGGAGAGGCAAGGATAATGGTTGCCACAACTGTTATCGAAGTAGGGGTCAATGTGCCAAACGCATCAGTGATGGTCATAGAAAACGCCGAAAGATTCGGATTGTCTCAGCTTCATCAATTGAGGGGAAGAGTGGGGCGAGGTGCAGACCAGAGTTATTGCGTGCTTATGGGAAAAGCAAAGTCAGGAGGCGATACAAAGAAAAGATTGGCAATAATGACAGAGACGACCGATGGCTTTCTTATTTCGGAAGCAGACATGAAGATAAGGGGGCCGGGCGATATGGAAGGCACGCAGCAGAGTGGTCTCGCATTCAATCTGAAAGTGGCAGATCTTGCCCGCGACGGACAGATACTTACTCGGGCGAGGGAAGCCGCCCTGGCAATTTTGAGAGGCACCCCGTCCTTGTTGTCGCCGGGGTGTGTCGCCACAGCACCCGCGCCGGGAGATATTGCGCCTATAGCTGTTTCCGGCAGGTCGGTAGAGGTGTTGGCGAATGAACTGAGACTAAGGTTTTCAAAGACAATAGACTGGTCGCAGATTTCATAATACAGATAAATATTCTTAAGTTATGTCAAATCAGCGATACTGTCGAGTCAAAGATTGTTATAAATTCAGGTGTCGTACGACATCCGACTTATCCGGAATGTCAATGATATCCGGGGAATTATTATACAGGAGATGAGAGAAAAAGAATTTTTGCCTGCCGTAAGAGACAGGCTTGGCATAGAAGAACTCAACGAAATGCAAAAGAAAATGATGGCATCGGCTTCTGAACCGCATGACATCATTCTGTTGTCGCCCACCGGTAGCGGCAAGACGCTTGCATTCACATTGCCGGTGATGAAACTTATGAAACCGTCAACCGGAAGGGTGCAATGTGTCGTCGTGGCTCCATCGCGGGAACTTGTTGTCCAGATCGCAGGGGTGATGAGGGAAGTGGCACATGACTTCCGGGTCATTGCGCTTTATGGCGGCCACAATGTGGAAGATGAGGTGAACAGCCTTAGGGTGGTGCCGGATATCATAGTCTCCACGCCGGGAAGGCTTCTTGACCATGCAGTGAGAAGAAATGTGGATCTTTTGCCGGTGCGCATCCTTGTCCTTGATGAGTTTGACAAATCTCTTGAACTCGGTTTTGAGGAAGAGATGGGAAAGATTATCAAGCGGATGAAGAATGTGAGCCGTTTCATTCTTACTTCCGCTACTGCTGCAAATGTTCTTCCTGATTTCCTCAATCTTGACCAACCTGTGACATTCAACTATCTTGATAAAAACAGCGGACTGCGCCAGAGAATGAAAGTGCATCGGGTGGATTCAGATGGGAAAGATAAGCTTGAGTCATTGTTGTCTTTGCTTCATTCAATCAATTCGGGGGATAAACTCCAGAAATCGATTATTTTTGTAAATCATCGGGAAAGTGCAGAAAGGGTGGCAGATTTTTTAAGAAAAAATAAAGTGTCGTCCGTACTCTATCATGGAGCCCTCGATCAGCGGGAGCGTGAGACGGCGCTTGCCCTTTTCAATAATGGTAGCCGTCCGATACTTGTTGCCACAGATCTTGCTGCACGAGGTCTTGATATAGAAAAAGTTGAATCTGTTGTCCATTACCATCAGCCACTCACACCTGAAGCCTATACCCATCGTAACGGTAGAACAGCCCGTGTAGAGGAAGAGGGGGATGTCTATGTGCTTGTCGGTCCGGAAGAGGAGGTGAAGGAATTTGTTGGATTTGACGATACCTATTCTATTGACATGGCTGCGAAGTCTCGTCTGGCATCTGAATACATGACCCTTTATGTGTCGGCGGGAAAGCGAGAAAAGGTATCCAAGGGTGATATTCTTGGATTTCTTGTAAAAGAAGGTGGATTATCTCCGGAAGATATCGGGAAGATAAATGTGTTTGACCATTATTCCCTTGTGGCGGTGAGAGAAGGGACTGTCCCGATGCTGTTGAATGCGGTTGAGGGGAAAAAACTAAAAAAAGAGAGACGTAGGATCAGTCCTTTAAAATAGAAGTGGCTGTCAAAATGTCAAAGCATTTGGTTCGATACATAGGTATCAAGTGATATTATGTAGCAAATTGCTTCTTCTTAGAAATACGATGGGCGAAAATTTGAAAAAATGCGATAGAATCGTTACCTTTGCAAACTGTAATGTATGTCTGGGTTCAATCAACTTATTAGATTCAAGCATACTTATTAGATTTAAGCAAACTTAAGGTATAAAGATATAAAGAGGATTTTTGGTAATCCAATTATAATTTAGACTATATATCTCAACATTTAATAATTCTTAATAACTATGAGCAAAGCAAAGCAATTCCTGACTTGCGACGGTAATCAGGCAGCCGCGCATATCAGTTACATGTTTACTGAAGTTGCGGCTATCTATCCAATCACCCCGTCGTCAACAATGGCAGAGTATGTCGATGACTGGTCGGCAGCCGGCAGGAAGAATATTTTTGGAGAGACAGTGCTCGTGCAGGAGATGCAGAGCGAGGCAGGCGCCGCAGGCGCCGTACACGGCTCTCTTCAGGCAGGAGCACTCACCACTACCTATACGGCATCCCAGGGTCTGTTGTTAATGATCCCCAACATGTATAAGATTGCGGGCGAGTTGCTTCCCTGTGTGTTCCATGTTTCAGCCCGTACCCTTGCTTCACATGCTCTCAGTATCTTCGGTGATCACCAGGACGTGATGTCTTGCCGTCAGACAGGATTTGCCATGTTGGCTGAAAGCTCCGTACAGGAAGTTATGGATCTTGCCGCTGTGGCTCACCTATCCACTATCAAGAGCCGTGTGCCGTTTGTAAACTTTTTCGACGGTTTCCGCACCTCTCATGAGATACAGAAGATAGAGGCTATAGATCAGGATGATCTTGCCCCGCTTATCGACCAGGAAGCTCTTGCAGAATTCCGCAAACGAGCACTCAATCCCGATGCTCCCGTTGCACGTGGCATGGCAGAAAATCCAGATGTCTTCTTCCAGCATCGCGAGGCATGCAACTTATATTATGATGCAGTTCCAGAGGTGGTGGAAAACTACATGAAGGAGGTTTCGAAGATCACCGGAAGAAACTATGGTCTTTTCGACTACTATGGAGATCCTGAGGCAGACCGCGTGATTATCGCCATGGGTAGTGTTTCAGAGTGTATCCGTGAGACAATCGATTATCTCCGCGCCAAAGGAGAGAAGGTGGGACTTGTGACTGTTCACCTCTATCGTCCGTTCTCGGCAAAACATTTCCTTGCAGCAGTTCCTGCAACAGCAAAGCGTATCGCTGTGCTTGACCGCACAAAAGAACCCGGTGCAAACGGAGAGCCACTCTATCTTGATGTGGTTGAATGTTATGCCGGTAAGGAGAATGCTCCTGTCATTGTTGGCGGCCGTTATGGACTCAGCTCTAAAGACACGACTCCTTCACAGATCCTTTCTGTGTATGAAAACCTTGCACTTCCCCAGCCCAAGCATGGGTTTACTATCGGTATCGAAGACGATGTTACATTCCTTTCTCTTCCCATCCTTCCTGAGATCAGCGTAGGCGGCAAAGGTATGTTCCAGGCTAAGTTCTTCGGTCTCGGTGCTGACGGCACAGTGGGTGCAAACAAGAACTCTGTTAAAATTATCGGAGACAATACCAATAAATATTGTCAGGCATATTTCTCTTACGACTCGAAGAAGTCAGGCGGTTTCACTTGTTCTCATCTCCGCTTCGGTGACGAGCCGATCCGCTCAACATATCTTGTGACCACACCAAACTTTGTGGCATGTCATGTGCAGGCATATCTTCACATGTATGATGTGACACGCGGTCTTCAGCCCAACGGAACATTCCTTCTCAACACCATATGGGAAGGAGAAGAGCTTGCAAAGAATCTTCCCAACAAAGTGAAGAAACTTTTTGCTCAGAACAATATAACCGTATATTATATCAACGCTTCAAAGATAGCTCAGGAGATCGGGCTTGGCAACCGTACCAACACAATCCTCCAGAGCGCGTTCTTCCGTATTACAGAGGTTATCCCTGTGGATCTTGCCATCGAGCAGATGAAGAAATTCATTGTGAAGTCTTATGGCAAGAAGGGAGAGAACATTGTCAACATGAACTATGCAGCTGTTGACCGTGGCGGAGAATACAAGAAACTTGAAGTTGATCCTGCATGGGCAAATCTTCCGGAGGAAGAGGCAGCCAAGATCAATGCTCCTGAGTTTGTTACAAATGTGGTGCTTCCCATCAACGCTCAGGACGGCGATCTTCTTCCAGTGTCTACTTTCAAAAACAATGCCGACGGCACATGGCCGCAGGAGACAGCACGTTACGAGAAGCGCGGTGTGGCAGCCTTCGTTCCTGAATGGAATCCGGAGAACTGTATTCAGTGTAACAAGTGTTCGTTCGTATGTCCTCACGCAGCTATCCGTCCGTTTGTTCTTGACGAGGCAGAAATGCAGGCTGCTCCATTTGGAGAGGAACACTCGATCCCGGCTATCGGCAAGATGTTCCCCGGTATGCGTTTTGTACAGCAGGTTGACGTGCTTGACTGTCTCGGATGCGGCAACTGTGTTGACGTATGTCCCGGCAAGAAGGGTAACAAGGCTCTTGCCATGGTGCATGAGGAGAGTCAGCTCTCAGAGCAGGCTAACTGGGATTACTGTGTAAGCAAGGTGTCTTCAAAGAGCAAGCTTGTAGATATCAAGGCAAACGTCAAGAACAGCCAGTTCTCTACTCCGCTCTTTGAGTTCTCCGGTGCCTGCTCAGGTTGCGGTGAGACCCCATACGTCAAGCTTATCACCCAGTTGTTTGGTAACCATGAGATAGTTGCCAATGCAACAGGATGTTCTTCGATCTATTCAGGTTCCGTACCTTCCACTCCTTATTGCACTGATGAGAATGGCAATGGACCGGCATGGGCAAACTCATTGTTCGAGGATTTCTGTGAATTCGGTCTCGGCATGAACCTTGCTTATGAGAAGATGCGTTCACGTCTTGTGGAGACATGTGGCAAGATTGCAGCTTCTGATGCTCCGGAAAGTCTCAAAAATGCCGCTGCTGCATGGCTTGAAGTCAAAGAAGATGAAGCGTTGTCTCGCGAGAAGGGTGCTGAGTTGGTTGCCGAGGCTAAGAAAGGCGCTGAGGCAGGTTGCGAGGCTTCCAAGCAGATTGTCGTTCTTTCTCACTATCTCACAAAGAGAAGTCACTGGATTATCGGTGGCGACGGTGCAAGCTACGATATAGGTTTCGGTGGTCTTGACCACGTAATCGCATCCGGCAAGAATGTTAATATCCTCGTTCTCGATACAGAGGTTTATTCTAACACCGGCGGTCAGTCATCCAAGTCTACTCCTATCGCGGCTATCGCCAAATTTGCTGCCGCAGGTAAGCGCATACGTAAGAAAGATCTCGGACTTATCGCCACTACATATGGCTATGTATACGTAGCTCAAGTGGCAATGGGTGCAGACAATGCGCAGACTCTTAAGGCTATCCGCGAGGCAGAGGCATATGATGGACCGTCATTGATCATCGCTTACTCTCCCTGTATCAACCATGGTCTCAAGGCAGGCATGGGTCGTGCTCAGGAAGAGGAAAGAAAGGCTGTGGAATGCGGTTATTGGCATCTCTGGCGTTACAACCCTGCTCTTGAGGCAGAGGGTCAGAATCCGTTCTCTCTCGACAGCAAGGAACCCGATTGGAGCAAGTTTAATGACTTCCTGAAAGGTGAGGTGCGTTTTGCATCGCTCTTCAAGATGCAGCCTGAGGCTGCAGAGGAACTCTTCCAGGCAGCTCAGGACAATGCCCGCTGGCGTTACAACAACTACAAGCGTCTTTCTCAGCAGAACTGGGGTCAGGATCCTGAACTGAACAAGACAGAAGAGGATCTTCGCAAGTAAGATTTAAATATAAAATACCTTTGATAAGAAGAGGAGTGTGCAGGCACTCCTCTTCTTTTTTTGGACGGCGGCTATTGCCTGTCATTGAAACTCTGACGGAATTGTTGTGGACTTTTCCCGATATGCCTTTTGAAAAGTCTTGTGAAATAAGATGCATCGTCATAGCCCAAAGAATAGGCTATTTCGCTGACAGGAACAGATTCTGTGGCGAGAGCCATTTTTGCCCTCATCATTTTTTTGTAGATAATGAATTGGGCGGGAGTCATACCAATCTCTTTTTTGAACAGCCGAATGAAATGGTTGGTAGACATGCATGCCACGCGTGCGGTTTCATCCACGGTCAGCGGATGGTTCATTCTGTTGTTGATGTATTTAAGTGCATGTTTAATTCTATGGTCGTCTGCCATATGTTTCAAGGTGGCATTTTTAATTATTGCTGTCCGATAAAACTCAGATAATGCAATAAAGTATGGCTCGAACGCTGATTTTACGGTGTTCGAGTCTTCTTTTTCACTTTACAAGCCCCCTCAGTCAAAAAGCGATGGTTCGGGAGGTGCTCCGGAAGCCTCGGAAAGGATGATTTCCCACTCCTTTTCCGGGTTGTTGAACAGGCTGAGGAAGTCAACGTAGTACATAAGAGTAATTCTTACCATTGTTGCCAGCCCTGAGAAGCTCCACTGGCGTTTCAGCCCCTTCTGCATCACCATAAGCAGCAGATTTGCGATGAGCGTCACCCAGATCTGGATCTTGATGGCGTTGGCGCTCTCGCCATAGAAGTATTTCAAGGGGAAGTTTTGCTTCATCTGCTTGAACAGCAATTCAATCTCCCAACGCTGGCGGTATATGGCTATAATCTCATTTGGGTCAGAGTCCATATCGTTTGTGAGCAAAGATATGAGTTTGCGCTTCTTGACATCCACATAGGTTATTATACGGGATTTATGGTGTATGTCCTCTCCGTCTTTAACCTGCTTGACAAACTCTACATGCTGTATCCTGACCTCCATAAACCCCTCAGGAGTCTGATACATAGTGTCCGACAATATGCTGTATTTAAGGTTTTTCTTCATTTTAGTGACGTATATCACACCTCGTTGTGTAAGCTGCTCGAACTTCTCATAGTCGATATATGCGCGGTCCATTGCCATTATGTCGCCTTTACTCAATGTCGCAGGCTTAAGCATGAAGGAGTCGTTTGTAGC
>CAMTMX010000121.1 GCA_947073495.1 uncultured Porphyromonadaceae bacterium | reverse complement strand
CTTGATTTCGTACAGATCCTTCAGGAAGAGCTTGTACGTGCAGAAGTCCTGCCATCAACTTACGACTTCGAGGCACATAAGGAACTCGTTCCAATGCAACCCGGAGATGTACCTGTTACATACGCCGACACAGCCCCACTCGAAAAAGACTTTGGTTTCCGTCCCTCGACACCACTCCGCTACGGTCTCCGCGCCTTCGCCGAATGGTATCATTCATTTATGAATATATAATTATACAACAATAGAATATAAATATTATTGTTAATCTTTTTATATTTAGATATTTATTTTATTAAATTCCATATTTCATTCTACTGGACAAGTCGTGTCGTCTTCCATTAGTTTGAAAAATGAGGAATTATAAAATCTATTAATAGAAAGTATCGGTTTCCTTTCATTCAATTAGAAATTTCATAATAATTAATATAATATGGCTAACAAAAAAGTATATGTTGGGATGAGTGCAGATATCATTCATCCTGGTCATCTCAATATAATTCATGAGGCTCAAAAACTTGGCGATGTTATTGTAGGAGTCTTGACGGATGCTGCAATCGCAAGTTATAAAAGGCTGCCGTATTTGAATTATGAACAGCGTTCTCTCGTTGTCAAGAATTTGAAAGGGGTTACAGAGGTTATCCCTCAGACCACTCTTGACTACCGTCCCAATTTGGAAAAAATAAAGCCCGATTATGTCGTACATGGAGATGACTGGAAAGAAGGAGTGCAGAAAGAGACACGTCAAAAAGTGATAGACACGATGGCAAAATGGGGTGGTAAAGTTATCGACATTCCTTACACCCAAGGTATCTCTTCTTCACAACTGAATCAAAAGTTGAAAGAGATCGGGACAACTCCTGAGATACGCTTGAAGAGGCTTCGCCGTCTAATTGATGCAAAACCTATAGTCAGGATTTGTGAATCACATAGCGGTCTGACAGGTCTGATCATAGAAAACACAAGCGTGAATGTGAACGGTCAGAAGAGGGAATTTGACGGCATGTGGTCAAGTTCATTGACGGATTCCACTTCCAAAGGTAAACCGGATATCGAGGCTGTAGACCTGACAACCCGATTGCACGACCTGAACGATGCTTTGGAATGTACAACAAAGCCGGTAATATTCGATGGGGATACAGGGGGCAAGATTGAACACTTTGTTTTTACCGTCAGGACCCTTGAACGACTCGGGATATCAGCAGTCATCATCGAAGACAAGGTTGGGTTGAAGAAAAACTCACTTTTTGGTACGGATGCAATCCAGACCCAGGATTCGATTGAGCATTTCTGTGAAAAAATCCATGCCGGCAAACAGGCTCAGATCACGCATGATTTCATGATAATCGCCCGAATTGAAAGCTTCATAGCAGGGAAAGGTCTTGAGGATGCGCTCAAGAGGGCCAACGCATATATAGAGGCAGGTGCTGACGGAATAATGATCCATAGTAAGGATAAGTCAGGTGAGGATATAAAATCATTCTGTAAGGAATTGCGCAAGACGCATGCAAGCATACCTATTGTTGTAGTGCCCACCACATATAACCATATAACTGAGGAAGAACTTGCCCAATGGGGTGTGAACATAGTTATCTACGCAAATCATATGTTGCGCTCCGCTTATCCGGCAATGGTCAACACAGCAAAGTCTATATTATCAAACGGACGCTCGTATGAGGCAAACGATATGTGTATGCCAGTAAAAGAAATTCTTGAACTTATCCCAGGAACAAAATAATATCAAATGGTTTCTCCAGAATTCTTTATAAAAAGTCTCCAGAACAACGGAGTAAATTTTTATGCCGGAGTTCCTGACTCACTGTTAAAAAACGTATGTGCCTATATAACCGATAATGTAGGGAGTGATAGAAATATAATCACCGCCAACGAGGGGGCTGCGGTAGGGCTTGCCTCTGGTCATTATCTGGCGACAGAAGAGGTCCCGCTTGTATATATGCAAAACTCCGGAATAGGGAATGCTGTCAATCCGTTGTTGTCGCTTGCTGACGAAAAGGTATATTCCATACCTATGATCCTTATGATCGGATGGCGCGGTGAGCCAGGAGTACATGACGAGCCTCAGCATATAAAGCAGGGTGAGGTCACAATCCCACTTTTGGATGCAATGGGGATACCTCATGTCATTTTGCCAGATAATGATGATGATGCTGGAAAAGTCATTAAGGATATGGTCTCGGAATGCAAAAGGACCAGCCGACCTTATGCACTTGTTATAAAGAAAGGTACTTTTGATAAGTATAAATTGAAAAAAGAGGTCAAGAACACTTATCCCCTTTCTCGTGAACAGGCACTCAAGATTGTCGCTTCCCATTTATCTTCAAATGACGTAGTTGTGTCAACTACAGGTAAACTTTCAAGAGAACTATACGAATTTAGAGACGAGATGGGTCAAACCCATGGGCAAGATTTCCTCACGGTAGGATCCATGGGACATTCGTCATCTATTGCATTGGGAATAGCTCTATCAAAGCCTGACCGAAGAGTGTTATGCCTTGATGGTGACGGAGCTTTTATAATGCACATGGGAGCTTTGAGTAATATAGGACAACTTGCCCCACGGAATTATGTGCATGTATTGTTCAACAATGGGTCACATGAATCAGTAGGGGGGCAACCCACTCTTGGATTTAAGATAAATCCTATAAAGATTGCCGAGGCATGCGGATACCGCCATGTATGGAGTGTTGAAAATGAACAAGACATAACAGATGCATTGAATTCGAGTGAAAATCAGGATGGCCCGACTCTCATAGAGATTAAAGTATGTATTGATTCAAGGGATAACCTTGGACGCCCTAAGACTAGTCCGATAGAGAATAAAGAGGCATTCATGAATTTTATAAATGGATAGATGGCTCAAATTCTTATAACAAGCAAGGATAGTACTGAAACATTAGGAAGTCTGATCTCTCATAATAAATGGGACAGAATACTTTTGGTGACAGGGAAAAGGTCCTATGAGATCAGTGGTTCAAAAGATTATATTGAAAAAGAATGTAGTAACATTGATATCCAATTGTCAAGATTCTCAGATTTTCAAAATAATCCCAATATCGATGATTTAAGAAAAGGTATCGTTTTTGCTGAGAAATTTGTGCCGGATGCAATAATTGCCATAGGTGGTGGAAGTGTCATGGATATGGGGAAATTGATAAGATTTTTCTATACCCATGATGGGGAGATACTCAGTGGTAGTTATAATACAAATAGCAACAAAGTCCCATTGATAGCTGTACCTACTACAGCCGGAACAGGTAGCGAGGCTACACATTTTGCCGTATTATATGACGAGGAGAAGGTAAAACATTCCATTTCGAGTCCTGAAATTTTACCTGAATACGTGATTCTCCGTCCAGAACTTACATATAATCAATCCTCTTATCTGACTGCATGTGCAGGTTTTGATGCCCTGGCACAAAGTATAGAAGCTTATTGGAACAAAAACGCAACAGTGGAATCGGATGCATATGCTGAAAGAGCAATGAAACTCCTGTATGACACCTTGCCCAAAGTTGTTAAAAAACCGACGCCAGAGTTAAGAGAAAAAATGTCGGAAGGAGCCTATTGGGCAGGGAGAGCTATCAATATCACCAAAACGACTGCTCCACATGCATTTTCATATCCTTTCACTTCCCATTATAGAATTCCTCATGGTCATGCTGTAGCACTGACATTTCCATATATTGCAGATTTTAATTTCTCAAGAGGTTATATACCGGAACAGAGAAAAACAGCACTTTGTACCTTATTGGAAACGAGTTGTAACATATATACGACATTAAAGAATTACATCCTCGCAATTGGATTAGTAATGCCTGTTAACAAATACGATCCCAATCTAATTTTGAGAGGAATTAGTTTGGAACGGCTAGCAAATAATCCAGCGAATATAAATTCAGATGATGCTTTGGCAATTATAAATAAAGTCATTGGTAGGATTTAAATTAGATGTTTAACCAGCCATTTAATAAGAAAAGAAATGAATTAAAATTTAATAAAGTTATAGACAAAATCTTCCATCGACACCACGTTATGACGATGCTCCGACCTTACTGAAGCGGATACTCTTTTGAAGTTTTTTCTTGTTTAGTCAAAAGAGTACCTGTAATAATACAAAAGATGGGTAAAGAAGGAGCTTTTAGACTATTAAATGATTTCAATTTTAAAAGATTAAAGCGATTAATATCTACAGTTAAATATAAAAAGTATATCTTATGATTACTGATGATATTCAAAAAGAATTAAGGTCTAAATATAATCCAGATGGCTCTGACCTAAGAAAACAACAACTAAGAATGCTTGAAATGTTGAAGCAATTCGATAGATTTTGTAAAGATTTTAAAATCACATATTGGTTAACAGCTGGTACACTCTTAGGAGCTGTTCGCCATAAAGGATTTATTCCTTGGGATGATGATTTAGATTTGGATGTTCTTAGATCAGATTATGAAAAATTAGTCTCACATAGGCACGAACTAAAAAAATATGGACTAATTCTTCAAGATTTTAAATCCGATTCTGAATACATTGCCCCTTTTGCGAAGTTACGTGACACAAAGTCTGAAATACATGAGATTCACCATAATGACTTATATTATAAATATAGAGGTATATGGATAGATATATTTGTTCGAGAAAGGACATCGTTCATTACTTCAAAAATTTCACATATCCTACAGTATATCTCTTATAAATTAACTAAATTTAGTAATGCTGCTATCAGAAAATATTTTAAAGTTATATGTTACAACTGCCTGCATAATGGAATATTCCCATTATTGACATTAAGTGATAAATTATTGTATCATAGTAAAAAATATCGCTATGAAATGGGATATGGATTCTATGATTATATTTATTTAGATGACACATTACCTACTAAATTAATTGAATTTGAAAACGGCTTTTTCCCAGCCCCGAAAAATTACGACAAAATCTTAAAGGATAGATATGGGGATTACAAACAATTACCATCATGTGGAGATTTTAAAGTTCACTATGATAAAATATTATTCTTTGATTAATACAATAAATAGCCTCAATGAAACAATAATAAAAGTTACTATTATCGTTGCATAACTATAGATAAAAAATTATTTTAACAAATGAAGTGTGATATAGATATTAATAATCCTCAAGCAATAATATTGGGGGTTAACCATCATAATACATATGGAATAATAAGATCTCTAGCAAAAATACATATTAAACCTATTGTGATTATCAATGAATGCATAAAAGATTGTTTCTATCGAAAATCCAGATACCTCAAACAATTAATATACGTTCCATTTGATAATATTGTAGAATGGCTTATTAACTACGGACAAGCAAGTGGAAAAATACGACATATATTATATATTTCTAGCGATGCCTTTTCTGAACTTATTGATAATAATCAAAATATTCTTAAGAGCTTTTATAATTTACCATGTTCTGGATATCAAGGGATGCTATCAAAAGTAATGGATAAACAGATAATGGGTGATTTTGCAACTAAATCAGGATTGACTATCCCTTATAATTCCCAAACCTATGATATAAATGAATTATTAAATGACGCAATCAATCTTAATTACCCATGTATAATTAAACCGATTAAATCTTCTAAAGGTCATAAATCTGACATCAATATTTGTTATAATAATGCCGATTTTAAAATGGCTTTAACAAAAATAACCTGTGATAAAGTACAAATTCAAGATTACATAGATAAAGATTTTGAGTTCCAACTAATTGGATTATCACTAAATAAAGGAAATGATATAATTATTCCTGGTATAACCAAAGTGATATGGTCAGCATCTAATAACTCTAACACGGGTATTGTAGAAATTAAACCAATTAATTCTCACTATCAGGTTCTAATTAATCAAGTAATCCAATTTATTCAGAGTTTTGAGTATTCAGGATTTTTTAGTGTAGAGTTCCTTAAATCTAAAAATGGAACATATTTCTTCATGGAAATAAATTTCAGAAATGATGGCAATGCAATTGTTGTTACAGCAGGAGGAGTTAATCTACACAAAATTTGGTGGGAATATAATACTTCTCAACAACAATATCAAATTAATAGAAGCCAGATAAGACAAAAGGCGATTGCCACTCCTTTTTGGAGTATGCTTCCTTGTGCAAGAAAAGAACATTCTATTTTTAAGATGATTAGGTTTTCAATAAGAACTAAGGTCTTTATGGATTTTACTTTATCAGATCCAAAACCATTTTTTTACCAAATACATAAAAAGATTAAAACATATTTATCATAATGAGTAAATCTCTTATTATTACAGTTGATACAGAGGGTGAGGGTGGATGGTTCTGGAAACCTGGAGACGTCACTACCACAGAAAATGCTAAATGTGTAAATAGATTTCAAAGATTGTGTGATAAATATGGAATTAAACCTGTTTATTTAACAACTTATGAAATGGCAAATAATGATGAATTTATGTCTCAATTAATTAAATGGGAATCAGAAGGGAGATGTGAGATAGGAATTCATCTACATGCATGGAATAATCCACCTATGGTTGCATTAAACAGAATATACGATAGTCAAGATTATCTTATAGAGTATCAATATGATATAATGAGAGAGAAATTCTTGACATTATATAATATCTTGACCTCCAAAATTGGTCATTCCCTTGTTTCTCACAGAGCTGGCAGATGGGCTATGGATAAGAGATATTTTAATATACTAAAAGAATTTAATATAAAAGTAGATTGTTCATTTACACCTGGCATAAATTGGTCATTGAATTACGGGGCAATTCATGGAGGTCCTAATTATACAAATGTTCCTCAAATATCATATTATATTGATGATATTCTTGAAGTTCCAATGTCCATACGGAAGATGCATATATTGTCACAAGGATCTTTTCGACATAAAATTGGCTGTCTGTTGAAAGGTAAAAATGTTTGGTTACGACCTGCGGGACAATCTGAATATGAAATGAAACGACTAATTAAACTAATAAATTCAGAGAAAGACTCAGATTATCTTGAGTTCATGATTCATTCTTCTGAATTGATGCCTGGTGGTAGCCCATATTTTTCTTCTCACCAACATATTGAAGATTTATTTAAAATATTGGATAATGTATTTAAATACGCTATAGACCATGGTTATCGAGGCTGTACTTTAAAAGAATACTATCATAGCAAAATTAATATGTAATCAATTACTTAACATTCAATTGTATGAATGTATTTCAATTAATCATATTTTAATGAATTCTTTATATAGCCAAGATAATCTAATTCTCTTTCTATAAGAATTAAATATTCTAATGACATCAGAAATATCAAAAAACACTATTATTGCAAAAAATACATTACTCCTATCTATCAGAATGCTGATAGTAATGTTTGTGACGTTTTTCACATCGCGTGTTGTTTTAGAAGCATTAGGAGTAACCGGATATGGAGTTTATTCATTAATAGGAGGATTAGCATTTTCTTTTGGTTTCTTTTCATCTTCTTTATCAAATGCAACACAACGATATCTTAGTTTTGCGCATGGACATAAAAATGAAAATGAAGTTAAGGCAGTATTCAATGCAACGGCTTTGTTTTATATTATATTAGGTGGGGCAATCCTTTCAATTGGATGTATAATAGGACCTTGGTTAATTTCATCAGTTACCATTCCAGAATCTTTGGTAAATTCAGCATATTGGATTTATTATTGCGGTCTTGTGTCTTTGACGGTGACACTTACAGCCACTATGTTTGATTCTGTTCTGATAGCAAGAGAGAACATGAAAGTGTATGCTTATCTTAGTATTTTTGATGTATTAGGAAAATTAGGAATAGCATATCTTATTTATATTACAACTTCTTCAAAACTAATTGCCTATGCAATTTCATTAATGATATTATCAATTATTGTAAAGGGGGTAATGATTTATTTTTGCTTAAATCGATATTCTGAATGTCATGTGAAATTACATTGGGACAAAAAAATGGTTAAGGAATTGGGTGGATTTATAGGATGGAATGGATTTGGTACAATAATATTTACAATAAATAACCAAGGATTAAATTTAATCCTAAATTTTTTTTTCGGTCCTGTAGTCAATGCAGCAAGAGGTGTAGCTAATCAAGTAAATGGAGCGATCAATAACTTTTCTTCAAATTTTCTACTAGCAATATCACCTCAGATGATGAAATCATATGCTGCTAATGATATGATAAAATTTCATCAATTATTTAATTATTGTGCAAGATATTCATTCGCGTTATTATGGATACTGTTTTTGCCAATAATATTACGGCGTGAATTTATTTTGCATCTATGGCTTAAAAATGTACCAGATTATACAGATATTTTTCTACTTTGGATTATAATTTATAGTTTGGTCGACATATATATCAATCCACAATGGTTTGCTATTCAGGCAATAGGAAAATTAAAAATGTATATGTTAGCTGTCAATACCATTTTTCTTATGGTACTTCCTATATCGTGGATGTGTCTCAAAATTGGAATGAATCCAGAAGCTGTATTTCAAATTATGGTAATTGATAGAATTGTGGCAATAATAGCTTCCTTATTTATTATAAAAAAATATATTGTATTTTCAATCTCTAATTATATTATTCATTCTGTCTGTCCTAATATCTTAGCTATTACTATATCGCTTCCTCTATCTATAATTGTTAATAAACTTATTCCTCAATCTTTCTGTGGATTGATTTTAAATTCGTTAGTAGTTATGACGGTTTGTTTCATTTGTGTATGGTTTATTGTATTTACTCATTCTGAACGACGTAAAATA
>CAMTMX010000120.1 GCA_947073495.1 uncultured Porphyromonadaceae bacterium | reverse complement strand
ACTCCATCATAAATATCAAAAATCTGCTCGACAAATCCTCTCAATTCCTTCGACAAATAAATTTAAACAATTTCTAAAACTTCCTACTTATGAGAAATAAAAATATTTGTTTTTTTCTCTTGTTTGTGCTAATTTTGCATTCTGAATCAGGATTGTTACCTTTTTTAATTAAAGATTGGCTGCGGCTTATTGACATTTTGAAAAGGGGCAAATAAAACAGGTTTTTCAGAATTTATGAAGACTAATGTAGCTGTGTTCTTCGGCGGAAGGTCGGTGGAACATGAAATCTCGGTGATTTCAGCCTTGCAGGCTATAAATGCGTTCGATCAGAATAAATATAATATCATTCCGATATATATATCAAAACAGGGCCGCTGGTATACCGGTCCGATGACATTGGATATCCGCAATTATAAGGACATGAAGCATCTTACCGATAATTCGGAAGAGGTCTATATGCGTCCTGAATATGGAGATTTCAATCTATATCGTGCCAATCCCGGGGGTGGATTGTTTTCTAAAAAGAATCCCGTAGTGGATGAGATTCATGTTGCCATCCCGGTTCTTCACGGGTCGCACGGAGAGGATGGAATGTTTGAGGGGCTTCTTGAAACCATAGGCATTCCCTTTGCCGGCTGCGACACCCTTTCAAGTGCCAACGGCATGGATAAAATCACGATGAAGATGATTCTCCGTGCAGAAGATATACCGGTTGTGGATTATGTATGGTTCACTGACAAGGAATGGTCTTCACAACGCGATTCCATTATTGAGAAGATTGAGTCAAAACTTGGTTATCCTGTGATAGTGAAGCCTGCCAACCTTGGTTCGAGTGTAGGTATCGGCAAGGCTTCCGACCGCGGAAGCCTGATTGAAAAAATTGATAATGCCGAGAAGTTCTCCCGCCGCATTATTGTGGAGCACATGATTGAGAATATGATGGAGATCAATTGCTCAGTGCTGGGCGATTGTGACGATTATCAGAGCAGTGTGTGTGAAGAGCCAATCTCAAAAGGAGATTTCCTTTCATACGAGGAAAAATATGGCGGTGGTTCAAAAGCGGGTATGCAGGCAAGTGAAAAAAGAATTCCTGCAGACATACCTGTTGAGATGAGTGAGGAGATCCGAAAAATGGCAGGCGAAACTTTCAGGGTGCTCTCATGCCATGGAGTAAGCCGTGTTGATGTTATGGTTGACCGTGATGACAACAAGATTTATGTAAACGAGATAAACACTATCCCCGGTAGCCTTTCGTTCTATCTTTGGGAGGAAAGCGGGATATCTTTTACTCAATTGATGGATAAGCTTGTTGAGCTCGCCCTTAGACGCAAACGGGATATGGACCGCAAGACGTTTACTTACGATGCCAATATCTTTGCAATGGGCGGAGGTGTCAAAGGCGGTGTCAAAGGCGCGAAATCAGGTAAGATGGGAAGGCGCTGACCATGTGTAAAAATGACTTAAGTCAATAGACAATATAATTAGAAATATTCTTTCCAATGTGAAGTCCAGCCGACTTCAATAATACATTCGTTCAAATAATGAGCAAAAAATTCAAGGAATACAGCAAGCAACTAAATCTCTCAGATGTCAACAAGGAGATGTTGCAGATCTGGGATGACCATTCCCTTTTTGAGACCTCTATGAAGGTGCGCGAGGGGTGTCCTACTTTTGTGTTTTACGAGGGTCCTCCATCAGCAAACGGAATGCCCGGTATTCACCATGTAATGGCGCGTACTATAAAGGATATAGTGTGCCGCTACAAAACCATGAAAGGATTCCATGTCAAGCGCAAGGCAGGATGGGACACTCACGGACTTCCTGTAGAGCTTGGTGTGGAAAAAAGTCTTGGGATTACTAAGGAAGATATTGGAAAGAAGATATCTGTTGACGAATATAATGCAGCTTGTCGTCAGGAAGTGATGAAATACACTAAGGAATGGACAGATCTCACCCACAAGATGGGCTATTGGGTCGACCTTGAAAATCCTTATATCACCTATGACAACAAATATATCGAGAGTGTTTGGTGGCTTCTACGTCAGCTTTACGATAAGGGTTATCTTTTCAAAGGTTATACTATTCAGCCGTATTCTCCGGCTGCCGGCACAGGCCTAAGTTCACACGAGCTAAATCAACCCGGTTGCTACCGTGATGTTAAAGACACTACGGCTACTGCTCTATTTAAAATGATCGACCCAAAACCGGAAATGGAAGGGTGGGGCACTCCATGCTTTATGGCGTGGACAACTACCCCGTGGACTCTCCCTTCAAACACGGCTCTTTGCGTTGGTCCTTCGTTTGATTATGTCGCTATCCACACATATAATCCTTATACTGCAGAAAAAATTACGGTAGTTCTTGCCGAGGTATTGATAAATGCTTATTTCAAAGCCGAAGGTGCCAAGGCTGATCTGGAAGCTTATAAGGCAGGAGACAAGATACTGCCTTATAAGGTTGTGGGGAAATGGAAAGGCTCCGAACTTGTAGGGATGCACTATAAGCAACTGATGCCCTGGGTGAAACCTGTTGAAAGACTTGATGACAGAAGCGCGGATTATGTTAAAAACTATGCGCTTGCTCACTCGGATAAGGTGTTTGAGTATGGCACTGACCGATTTGTGGAGATTGCAGACGAGGCTTTCCGTGTGATTCCCGGTGATTATGTGACAACCGAAGACGGTACCGGAATTGTACATATCGCTCCGACATTCGGTGCTGACGACGCCAAGGTAGCCAAGGCTGCCGGTATTCCTCCATTGTTCATGATCAATGTTAAAGGTGAGACTCGACCAATGGTTGATTTCTCCGGGAAGTATTACTCGCTCGACGAGCTTGCCCCAATATTTGTAGAGAAATGCGTCAACGTTGAAGAATACACCCGTCATGCCGGCGATTATGTCAAGAATGCATACGATCCCCAATTCAACCCCGGTGGAAAATATGATGAGGAATCTGCTGCCAAGTCGGAAGATCTCAACATTGTGCTTTCGTTGGAGATGAAAAAAGCCGGTGAGGCATTCCGAATCGAAAAGCACACTCATAATTACCCTCATTGCTGGAGAACCGACAAACCGGTGCTTTATTATCCTCTTGACAGCTGGTTTATCCGAACTACTGCAGCTCGCGAGCGTCTGATGGAACTTAATGAGAACATCAAATGGAAGCCGGCTTCAACAGGTAGCGGCCGTTTTGGCAAATGGCTTGAGAATCTTCAGGACTGGAACCTTTCGCGGAGTCGTTATTGGGGTACACCTCTTCCCATTTGGCGAAGCGAGGACGGTAGAGAAGAAATCTGTATCGGTAGCTATGAGGAACTCTACAATGAGATTGAAAAAGCTGTAGCATCCGGTGTGATGGATAAAAATCCTCTTAAAGAGAAAGGATTTGTGCCCGGAGATTATTCAAAAGAAAATTATGACAAGATCGATCTTCATCGTCCTTACGTAGATGAAATCATTTTGGTTTCCACTTCCGGCAAAGCTATGAAGAGGGAACTTGACCTTATCGACGTTTGGTTCGACTCCGGCTCTATGCCATACGCACAGATTCATTATCCCTTCGAGAACAAGGAGATTCTTGACAATGGTGAGGTTTATCCGGCAGATTTCATTGCGGAAGGTGTTGATCAGACGCGCGGATGGTTCTTCACTCTCCATGCAATTGCAGGCATGGTGTTCGACACGATCTCTTTCAAGGCTGTGATCTCAAATGGTCTTGTGCTTGACAAGAATGGAAACAAGATGTCAAAACGCCTGGGCAATGCCATAGATCCGTTTAACAATATCGAGCGTTTTGGCAGTGACCCTGTAAGATGGTATATGATCTCCAACTCATCGCCATGGGACAACCTTAAGTATGATGAGACCGGAGTGTCTGAGGTCAGCCGTAAGCTTTTCGCTACCCTCTACAATACGTATAAGTTCTTTGCACTATACGCAAATGTGGACGGGTTTACCGGTGCAGAGCCTCCCGTGGCTTCCGAAAAGCGTCCGGAGATCGACAGATGGGTTCTTTCGTTGCTCAACACGTTGGTGTCAGATGTCACCGAAGCCCTCAATGATTATGAGCCTACTAAAGCGGCACGTGCAATAGAGGAGTTTGTAAACGACAATCTGAGCAACTGGTATGTCCGTTTGAATCGTAAACGTTTCTGGGCTGGAGAAATGGATGATGACAAGCTTTCCGCCTATCAGACACTATATACATCTCTCAAGACGATAGCATTGCTGATGGCTCCGTTTGCGCCTTTCTATTCAGACCGGCTTTATGCAGATCTTGTAGATCCTTCGCTTGAGGGAGACGGTTATGCTTCGGTTCACACAGCCCTTTTCCCGGAAATTGATTCAGCTCTTATTGATAAGGATCTTGAAGATAGAATGCGTCTTGCACAGGATATCACTTCAAATGTCCTTGCATTGCGTAGAAAGGTTAATCTGAAAGTGCGTCAACCTCTTCAGACGCTTCTGATCCCGGTTGTCGATGCCCACCAGCGTCATGCTGTGGAAGCTCTTGAAGATCTGATAAAATCTGAGGTCAACATCAAGGATCTCAAGATTGTGGACAATGAGGAAAGCGGTCTCGTCAAGAGAGTCAAAGCCGATTTCAAGAAACTTGGTCCAAAATATGGCAAGATTATGAAACAGCTTGGTAAAGCCATCACTGAAATGTCGCAGAAAGATATCGCCCGACTTGAAAAAGAAGGAGAATTCAAATTCTCGGCACTCCCCGGTGAGCCGGTTGTGACGGTTGAAGATGTTGAAATCATACCCGAGGATGTTCCCGGCTGGTTGGTGGCAAATGACGGCAACATCACTGTCGCACTCGATGTAACGGTTACTCCCGAACTTAAAAATGAGGGTATGGCGCGAGAACTGATCAATCGTATTCAGAATATCCGAAAAGGCAATGATTTCGAAATTACAGATAAGGTAAAGGTTGAACTTACAGATCTGTCTGAAATCAGAGAATCGGTAGAATCATTTGGTGATTATATCGCCGCTCAGGTTTTAGCTGATTCGATCTCACTTGTAGAAACCCTGGATGGTGAGGATTGTGTTGAACTCGACATAGATGGTTTGAAAGCGAAAGCTCGTGTAACTAAGAAGTAATAAATTGGCAACAAACGACAATATGACAGTGACGGCGACATCAGATAAAGATGTCGCCGCCCGCCGTATCTGGATGGTGGTGGCAATCAGCATCGCCATCATACTTGCTGACCAGATTATGAAGATTTGGGTCAAGACAAGTTTTTATCTTGGTGAAGATTTACCTATAACTGATTGGTGGCATCTAAAATTCATCGAGAACAATGGAATGGCTTTCGGACTTGAACTTTGGAATAAGGTAGTGCTTACGATAGGCAGAATAGTTGCCGTTGCATTGTTTATATGGTTTGTCTTGCAAATTAAATATGCCGAAGGTATCCGTAGAGGATTTTTCGTCGCCATGGCATTGATAATTGCAGGAGCTGCCGGCAATATATTCGACTGTGTCTTCTATGGCAAGATTTTCAATAATCCGATGCCTCCCGAGATAGCTGTAGCTTTTCCTGAAGGTGGCGGTTATTCAGGATGGTTTGAAGGAAGAGTGGTTGATATGCTTTATTTCCCATTGTTTTCTTTTCATTGGCCAGACTGGCTGCCGTTTATAGGAGGTCAGTATTATGAGTTTTTCCAATACATATTTAATATAGCTGATTCTTCCATATGCATTGGAGTGGCATTGCTTATATTTTTCTATTCAAACGATGCTTCAAAGGCTTTCAATATGATTGGCGAGAACTTTAAAATGAAGAGGGATTCCAAAACAAATGACCGAAATAAATAACCGACATATAAGTAAGGTATTATTCATTCCATTCCTTTTACTTGCGATGCTTTTTTCAGGGTGTAACAATCGTCCTAAGGAAGTGATCGGCGAGAAGAAATTGGTGCGTCTGATGGCGGATATGGAGCTTGCCGAAGCTTATGCGAATATGTCGAACCAAAGTTCTCAGGGAAAGGACTATCGCTATGAACTTGGCAAATCCGTTCTTGCGGCTCATGGTGTGAGCAGGGAACAACTTGACACGACATTGGCATGGTATGGCACGAACCTTGACGACTATTCTAAATTGTATGCCAAAGTTGACAAAGAGATACTCAACCGTAAGAAAAAACTCATGAATCTGTCAGATGAAGAGATGGAAATGCAAGAGGGCGATATTCTTTGGAAATATGGCAAGAATGGTCTTTTATCCAATTTGGGCTACTCCGATTCATGGATATTTTCTGTAGATGATCCTGAATTGCAGAAAGGAGATCGCCTCCAATGGTCGATGCATATAGATGCACCAGTGCAAATGAATGGCGTGCTGGGTGTGGAATATGAAGATGGATCTTCCGAAGCATCCAGTAATGTGTTTATCGGAAGAAACCGTTTGGAAATGACGTTCCAGACTGATACTGCAAAATCAGTCAAAAGGGTCTATGGAACTATGCGTCTGAAAGATGAAAAGCAAATGCCTTTGTTTGCCGATAGTATAGCCGTGGTCCGTCTTCCTTACGATAGTGTTGAATTCAGATCTGCACGTAATGTTAAGCGTTATGGAATACCGGTTGTAAGAAAACCTAAAAAGGAAGAGAAAGCAGATACTGTAGACTCTGCCAAAGAAGGGATAGAAAAAGCACCGTTTCCATCCGACAATAATAAACCTTTGATGTGGAACGGTGGGAGCGGCAACCCTTCAGGAGATAGACCCGAGCAATTACAAAGGTCTGTTCCTCCTAAAAACGAACGGGTTAGGCCGGAACGTCCTAATAATCCTAAGCCTGTTCCGCCTCATGAACAAGGGGGAGTCATGCATCCTGTAAAAAAAGAGAAAATAAAGAAAAATAATAATGTCATCAAATAAGATAAGGTATCTTGTCAGACGACTGATTGTAATAGACGGCGAGGGGAAAGAAAAACACTTTCCCCTCGCCGTCATATCCGCCTGTAAAGAAAAATCTCTGTTATATAATACAGAAATTGAGGGCTTTAATGAGGAGACTGCTGGCACGCTATATTTTGACAATATGACGCTCCGAGTTGCCGGCGATCGTAAGTATGAGATTTTATAAACATACTCTTAGATCTTGTCATTGAGGTCTTTGTCACATTATACGGTCAATCATCTCAACCAGGTCATTGAAACTTTTACATCCGCTTTCTCTCATCAGCTCTTCGCCTTTATCAAATAATATCCATGTGGGGTATTCATTTATCTTGTATTCCTTAATCAAATGCCTGTCGTAAGATACATCTACACTTACTACATTCAATTTGTTGCCATATTTATTTTTGATATCATCCTCAAGTTTTTTAAAGTCTTCTTCATTTTGCTCGCTCTCATGAACAAATAGCACAAGTGAAGGGATGGTCTCTTTGATTTTGTCTTTAAAATAAGGTTTCATAATATAATTATATTGATTTCTTTATTATTGAGGTTGTTTCCACTTTTCTATGGAGATTGATTTTTTTATGGCTTTTTAGATTAAAAAGACTTCTTTCCCAATCTTCCGCCATCTTTCCGGTCGATTTTGAACCTTTGCATCGGTCGTTTGATCCGCTAACCTCCTCTTCAAGTTTTAAAATCTACTCGAGAATCTGACGAAATCTTGAAAAAGAAAAAAGTAGAAACAACTTCATTGTTTTATCGGTAAGAAACATCTCCGATATCTTTGTTTATCACTATTGAAACGACTGTGCTAACCATTTGTTCATAAATTTATGTTAATGATTTTAAGGACGCGCTCTCAGGAAATTTGCCGATTTTTTATTCGTGTGTAAATTTCTTTTAAAATTTCACAAAAATATTTTGAAAAATGAGAAATAATGTCTACCTTTGCGGTGTACTAATATACTAATACACTATGTTGACAATAGACAATATTACCTATTCTTACGGAAGAAGTAAGAAACCGGTTCTGAAAGATTATTCTCTTAACATTGAACCGGGCACTATATGCGGTCTGTTAGGTAGGAATGGTGCCGGAAAATCCACTTTGCTTTATCTTATCACAGGTCTGTTGAAACCTCAAAAAGGTTCTATTACATATAAAGGATATAATCCCTGGAACAGGAGAGTGGATTTCCTTAATGACGTATTTATCGTTCCTGAGGAGTTTTTCCTTCCTAATGTGAAACTCGCTGAGTTTGTAGAAACAATGGCTCCATTCTATCCGAATTTTTCAATGGATGATTTGGAGAAGCATTTGGGCACTTTTGAGATGACTCCTTATCTGCACCTGGGTCAGCTTTCAATGGGACAGAAAAAGCGAGTCTTTATAAGTTTCGCCCTTGCATGCAACACGTCACTTCTAATACTTGATGAACCTACAAATGGTCTGGATATCCCCGGTAAACGTCTTTTTAGAAAGGCTGTGCTCAACGGAATGACGGATGACAGGACAGTTATCATTTCAACACATCAGGTTTTTGATGTTGAAAAGATAATTGATCATGTTGTGATCACAGACACTGACGGAGTGCTTCTGAACGCTAAAATGTTTGATATTTCTAATAAATTGCGATTCACATTCACAACAGACAGGAACCGGGCATCAGACGCATTGGTGTCGCTCGATGCTCCCGGGGGAGCGAATATTGTGGAAATGTCTGATGGCAATGAAGAAACAGAAATAAATCTTGAAACGCTTTTTGAGCTCACCAGACAGAACCCTGAAATAATTTCCAGGCTTTTCCCTAATAAATAACCTAATTCAACTTTCGCATGCGAAAGTTGAGGGTTATGAGGTTATAAGGTTAAAAGGTTAATCTACAATTGTGGATAGA
>CAMTMX010000119.1 GCA_947073495.1 uncultured Porphyromonadaceae bacterium | reverse complement strand
AACCGCATTGCTCCCTCACTGCGCGAACACATCTGCACGACGCTTGACCGCCCCAGCGTTAACAAATATTGGGGAATAGGGTCTTATTCAGTCATTATGGGGTTCCATAACGATTGAATGAAGGCTTAAAACAGACCAAAAAGACTTCTTGATGTTAAAAGTAAACATCCCCTTAGCAATGACATCTCAAAATAAATGCGAGGACACATTCCCAAGAATATGTCCTCGCATTTATTTATAGTTAGTTCAATTTTTCTCTATTCCGTCTCTTTTGAGGAGAGCGTCTACAGTCGGTTCCTTCCCTCTGAAACCTTTGTATAGTTCCATGGGATCTACGGTTCCACCGCTTTGAAGCATTTTCTTGAATTTTCCGGCTGTTTCCTGATCGAAAATACCATGTTCTTTGAATTCTGCAAAAGCATCAGCATCAAGCACCTCAGCCCATTTATATCCATAGTATCCGGCTGCATAGCCTCCGGAAAATATATGTCCGAAGGATGGTGATGTTGCACATCCGTCGATAGCTTCAAATATCCTTACAGGATCTTGAGCATTTTTTTCGAACTCTTCTACAACAACATTTTCCTCCAAAGGATTTTCAATGGTATGATATGCCATGTCAAGATAGCCGAATCCTAATTGGCGCATGCAAGAATAAGCCGCCCCATACTGTTGTGCTCTTAAAAATTTTCCCAATAATTCCGAAGGCAACTTTTCACCAGTTTTGTAATGGCGGGCAAATCCATCAAGAAATTCCTTTTCGGTAAGATAATTTTCATTAAATTGAGAGAACAACTCAACGAAGTCGTGGTACACATTGGTTCCACTGAGAGAGGCGAATGTCGCTTGGGAAGAAAGACCGTGAAGAGCGTGTCCGAATTCATGGAGGAACGTTTCGACTTCCCCAGGTGTCAATAACACCGGTTCGTTACCTACAGGTTTTGAGAAATTGCATACTATTGAGATAAGAGGTAATGTCCGGTTTCCTTTATCGTCTTTGGTTTCAGGACGGAATTCTGTCATCCATGCTCCAGGAGATTTCCCGGCACGATAAAAGAAGTCGGCATAAAGTATTCCAAGCACGCTTCCATCTTTGTCAAAGACTTCGAATGCCTTTACATCCGGATGATAGACAGGGATATCCTTATTCTCTTTGAAAGTATAACCATATAATTTGGTTGCTAATCCCAAGACACCGGCAATTGTGTTGTTAAGTTCAAAATATGGTTTAAGATCCTCGTCGTTGAATGAATATCTGGCATTCTTCAGTTTATCTGACCAGAAACTATAATCCCATGGTTGGAGCATGAAATTGTCCCCTTCACTTTTTCTTGCAAATGCTTGAATTTCTTCAATCTCTTTTTTCATAGGCTCCGTGTAATTGTTGCGAAGCTGTTGAAGAAGATTCATGACATTATCTGTATTTGCCGCCATGGTCCCTTGCAAATGATATTCGGCAAAATGCTTTTTCCCCATCAGTTTTGCAATCTGAAGGCGGAGATTGGCTATATCCTTTAAGATTTTTGTATTATCAAATTCTCCTCCAATATTTCGGGAATTATACATTTTATAAAGCTTTTCCCTTAGATCGCGGTTTTCAGCATACATCATGAATGGACTGTATGATGGTGCAAACATACTGAAAAGATAGAGTGTAGGGTCGTCTGTTTTTCCATCAGATTCCAGAGCTTCTCGTGCCGCTTCTCTTGATGCTTTTTTTATGCTCTCAGGCAATCCCTTTGTGTCTTCTTCTTTAACCCATAAACGGCGGTTTGGGTTTGCCATGTCATTGGTGACATTTTGACTGAATCTTACATTTAGGTCTGACAGCTTGGAACTCAGTTTCCGAAATTCTTCGCGAGCATCCCCTTTTAGATTAGCTCCGCTTTCTGCAAAACTTCTGTATGTCTCAGAGATGAGTCGCTGTGCTTCTGGAGATAGGTCAGTTCTTTCATCCCTTTTATCATAGACAGCTTTAATACGTTCAAATAGCTTTTCATTAAGCAAAAGATTGGTTGAATGTTCTGTCAAAAGAGGAGTGACTTTTGTCATGATATTCATAAGGACAGTGTCTCCGAGAGCTGCCTCAAGATTACTTAATGTCTGTACCGCTCCGTTTAAAATAACTCCAGACCGATCAAGTGCGGCTATAGTATTTTCGAAAGAGGGATCGTCGTCTGAAGAAGTGATAACATCAATCTCTTTATTGTGGAGTTTTATTCCCTCGGATATAGCCTCCTCATAATCTTCGGTACTGATCTTATTGAAAGGTACTGATTGAAAGGGGGCGGAAGACGGAATAAGTAAAGGATTACTTCTTCCGCTATTACTTTCATTCACACAAGACATCAATGAAATTGCAGTCATTGACCCTAAAATAAATTTATGCATAATATCAAATTATTTATATGCGAATTTAACAAAAAATATTTTGCTTACAAAATCTTATATTGGTTTGAGATTTTTGTCTTATAACCTGAATTGATATATATTATCCAATCAATAATATGATTGCAGACGTTATCAGAAGCATTAGAAATTCACTTTTCCTGTTTATCCATACTGCTGATTTTACATCGTTGAAGGTGAAAGCTCTTCCGTTTTTACCGATAAATGGTTTATATACAGGTTGCCCGAAATAATCATGAGGACCTCCGAATCTGCAATTAAGGATACCTGCCAAAGCTGCTTCAGGATAGCCTGAATTAGGACTGAGATGAGCCTTCCCATATTTCATTACAAATCCGGTGAGATTAAGTTTTCCACTGACGAGGAGCATAATAAATGCTGTCAGTCGTGCCGGTATATAGTTGGCGATGTCGTCGATTCTTGCAGCAAATGAGCCGAATTGGCGATAGCGTTCATTTCTATATCCAATCATTGAATCAAGAGTGTTTACCATCTTGTAGGTCAAAATACCAGGGACTCCAAGAATAGCATACCAGAATAAAGGGGCTATAACTCCATCGGATAGATTTTCAGACAATGTTTCAAGGGCGGCGGCTTTCACTTCTTGATCCGAAAGGGATTTGGTGTCTCGACCTACAATACGTGCAACTTGTTTCCTACCCTCTTCCAGCGATTTTTCACAAGCTTTAAAAGTAGCAGTCACTTCCTTTTCAAGAGTTTTCCCGGCAAGACAAAAGAAAACAATGATTGTAGATGCCACTATATAGATATATGGATATACATAAAGCCAATTTATAATCAGATATGATACTACAAATGTTGTGATGATAAGGAAAAAAGCAGTGAAAGCACCTTTAATTCTCCTTTGGTTTCCTTTATTCAAACGTTTTTCAAAGAAAGATATCGCTTTTCCAAAACCGACAACCGGATGAGGAAGATAAGCCGGATCTCCAAACAGTCTGTCAAGTATCCAGCCTACAACTTGAGCTATGATTTTCAAGATTGCTTGAGCCATGATTCAATTCCCTTTATAAGATTGTCATTTTCTTCGGTTGTCTGAGCTGCCACTCTGAAATATTGTTCGTCCAGACCATGAAAGTTAGATGCGTCTCTTATTAATATTCCATGTTTTTCTATAAGATACTTTTTTAGACTTTTTGCTGTGCTCCATGGTAGTCTACATAGCATGAAATTAGTCTGAGAGTCAAAAGTGGTAATCCCGAGTTCCTGTAATTTTTTGGCTATCCTACATCTTTCATTAATCAAAGTTGACGTGTCTACTTTAAATTCAATCTCATGATTGAAGCAGTAAAGAGCGGCTTCTATCGCTAACGAATTCACAGACCACGGCATCATCCTATTTTTTATTCTCTCTGATATGTCAGGGTGTGCCACAAGATAGCCGATCCTCATACCCGGAAGAGAGAATTTTTTTGTTAAAGATTTTAAAATGATGAGATTGGGATATTTTATAACGCTGTCAGAATCAAACATTTTTTCGGATGTATAACTTTCATAGGCTTGATCAATAATCACTAACCTGTTCTGATCGTAATTTAATATCCTTTCCAATTCATGGCATAAAAATATCTTTCCTGTTGGATTGTTGGGATTGCAAATCCACACTAAATTGGCTTCAGGATTAACATCTACTAAATCTGAGAAGTGACTTATATTGTGACCATACATTTTGCAGGCATCTTCGTATTCGCTGAATGACGGGGAAAGAATAGAAGAATGTCCAGAAAACGCTGAAGCGATGAGATATATGGCTTCGACGGCTCCTGATGTCACTATGATAGATTTATTACAAACATTTTCTTTATCAGCTATCACATTTTTAAGTTGCGATGCGTCTGGTGAGGGATAATTATAGATGGTGTGCAGACATGCTTTCAAATGGTTTTCCAGACCAATATTTTTTTTACAAAAAATATTAGTGCTGAAATTTGATTTGATATCTTGTCTGTAGTTGTATGTATCGTCGCCGTGTCCTTCAATCATTACTTAAAATTTTATATAATAAGTCGATATCAAGATGCTTTCTTACGTGCTGCGCAAGTAAGTCATATTGCATGTCTTTATATTCAGAATTAGATATGGATGAAGATTTGTGATCAATCTGATTGCCGGTGGAATTTAAAAGATAATTGACCACAGGTCCATTATCAAGGATGCCGTGAAGATACGTGCCCAGACATTTGTTTGATATCATGGCTCCCTCATTATATTCACCCATTTTGTTTACTGCGGATACTGCGGATGCAATTGTAGTTTCTCCACAATGTATCTCATATCCCTCAATCTCATCTTTCGTCGGGAGGAATTGAGCCCTGACTTGTCTCGTCATTTTATCTTCTTTTAGTATTGTAGAAGTCGGCAGCAAGCCTAATCCTGAGACAGTCATATTATTCCCTTCTACCCCATCAGGATCTGAAATGGTTTCCCCCATCATTTGATAACCGCCGCATATTCCCCATACTGTTTTTCCATTCCGAAATGCACGGATAATCGCTTCGGCAACCCCAGTATTTTTTATGTCGATTAAATCGGCTATTGTAGATTTGGTTCCCGGAAGAAGTATTACATCCGCTTTTCTGATTTCTTCTGGTGAATCTGTATAATACAGATAAGTCCTGTCGTCTCTTTCAAGGCGGTCAAAATCCGTAAAATTGGATATGTGTTTCAACTTTATTACTGCAATTTTGATCTTATCGGTATTTTCAACATTTAGATTTTTCTTTTTAAGAGACACAGAATCTTCTTCTTCGATATTTATGTCGTTAAAATAAGGGATTACTCCCAAAACAGGTATGCCGCATATATTTTCAAGTATTTCTTTTCCTCTGTCAAAAAGTTTAATGTCTCCTCGAAATTTATTAATGACTATACCTTTTATCCTTTTCTGGTCTTCCGGAGTCTGAAGTTTCACGCTCCCGTATGCAGATGCGAATACCCCTCCCCTGTCGATGTCTGCAACCAAAATAACATCTGCATTTGCATATCGAGCCATCGGCATATTCACGAGGTCGCTTTCTGCAAGGTTAAGTTCAGATATACTGCCGGCGCCTTCCAATACAATAGGGTTAAAAACATTTTCAAGCTTGTCGAAAGCGCCATGCACCTTTTCCCGAAGTTGTTCCCGACCTTTGGATGTGAAATATTCACACGCATTTCGGTTGCCAATGGGTTTACCAAGAAGCACCACTTGTGATGTATGCTCAGATGTGGGCTTCAACAAAAGTGGATTCATTTCGCATGAGCAAGGTATTTTGCATGCTTCAGCCTGTACTGCCTGAGCCCTACCGATTTCGAGACCATCCTGTGTCACGAATGAGTTCAACGCCATGTTCTGAGCCTTGAATGGAGCAGGATGAAATCCATCTTGAAGGAATATCCTGCACAATGCGGTTGCAATTACGCTCTTACCGACGTCGCTTCCGGTTCCGGCAAGCATGATGTTATGGAGTCTTTTCATTTTTTATATCAGTCGTTTGATCAAGATAAAGAATTATCGATTTTCAATTCTATAATTGAACCGTAGTCAGGTGTATGATCAAATGGTCTTGAATCGTCGATCACTCCTATTAGAATCATTGCATGGAGAATCGTACCTCCATGAGTAAAAACAAGCACAGAATCCAATCCTTGTTTCAGACATTGATTGATAAATCTTTTGACTCTTTCTCCATGCTGTATGAATGACTCACCTCCCGGTGGGACTGTATTTTTCCAGTCTTCAAAATACTCATAAAGGCTATTGTCTGTAATATCGTTGAAATGCATCATCTCCCAGTTCCCAAAATCCATTTCTGCAACATCATCTGATATTACAGGATCTGGGAAACCACAATATTTCGCAAGGCGCAGGCACCTTGAGCGGGGACTTGAAAAAACTTTATCGAAAGGTTTCCCTTTCAAATTTGACTTTACGGTTTCGGCTTCGATTTCAAAAGTAGGTTTCAGATTTACGTCTGTTTTACCGTAAAATACCCCTTTTGGAACATCGGGGGCAGTATGTCGTACGAGTGTGAGTTTCATTGGTGTAACATTGTAAAAAAGAGACAAAATGCGAGTTCTGCAATCAAATATACGGCACCACAGCAATCACCTGTATATCCTCCTATTTTTTTCTTCATCAAAATGAATATAAATGCGGAAACAATACATGATGCAGTTATGCCACATATCAAAGCTAAGATCAATTGAGTTTGATAAAAACATGTCAGGATAATCGGGATGGCAGCAAAACATAGCGCTATGCAAGTATCCTTAGCTGAGGGACGCGGATAAGCAGCTAAATTTTTAGCTGCTCCATCTTTTCTTGCATACTCGAGAAAAGATAACATCCTCCCTGAACAAAACTTTGACCAAGGATCGGCGCATATTATCATCAGTGCGCCCATTTCAGGTTGTAGGGACGAAACAAGGGATACTAAAGTGCAGATGAACATTATAAGAGCAATCACGCCATAAGTCCCGATATGCGAATCTTTCATTATGGTGAGAATTTTCTCCTTGGTTGTTCCACCTCCCAACCCATCGAAAAAATCTGCGAGACCGTCTTCATGGTATCCTCCTGAAAGCATCAGTCTTCCTCCAACGGCGAGTAAAGCTGAAGGAAATGCCGGTAATCTTAAAGAGAATAACAGATATAGCCCTCCACAGAAAGCACCGGTAAACCATCCTGCAAATGGCCACCACGTCACGACATGACGATAGGATTCCGCTGAGATATTCGGAAAAATCTTCCATAAAGGAAGTTTGGTGAACATTGTCAGTGCAGCTATAGGGCGTTCAATATTTTTGTTCATGAGAAATATTTCGTGACTTTCCCTTCAGAGAAATTGTCCATCTCGTTGATCATTCTTACGGCTGAGTCAACTATCGGATAGGCGCATACTGCACCTGTACCCTCTCCAAGCCGCATGGATAGATTCAAGACCGGACGACCTCCCAATATTTCGAGTAATTTTTTGTGACCGGATTCATCTCCTACATGCCCATAGATTACGTAATCTTTTACAAGAGGATTGAATTGGGAAGCTGCGAGGAGACATGCAGACATGATGAATCCGTCAAGCAGAATAGTCATTTTTAGTTCAGCAGCCTGAAGCATCCCGCCAATTGCCATAACCATTTCAAATCCCCCGTATGCTGCCAAAGCTTTTTCGGGATGTTTTCTCAAATCTTCCACATCATGTCTGTCGAGAGATTCTTTAAGCACAGATAATTTGTGTCTGACACCCTCTGATGAAAGACCAGCACCGGCACCTACACATTCATCCAATGGAACATTTCCGAAAATAGACATCCAAAGCGATGACGATGATGTGTTGCCGCTTCCCATTTCTCCGAAACTGATTATATTGCAACCGTCAGAATGTATTTCCCTTACCACTTCTGCACCTCTTTCGATTGCAATGTTCATTTCCTCCAGTGTCATTGCATCTTGATGGAGATAATTCTTTGTTCCTTTTGCTATTTTTTTGTCTATAACGCCTATCTCAGGGGGGAAGTCATAATCTACACCTGCATCAACAAGAATCAATTTAAATCCATGTTGGTTACAAAGGAAATTGATTCCTGATGTACCAATTGCAAAATGGACCATTTGTTGTTTGGTGACTTCTCTTGGAGAGAGCGTTACTCCTTCCTCCACTACTCCGTGATCTCCGCCAAACAATACATTGTGAGGTTTGGATAGCTTGGGAGAATCCGTATGTTGAATAAGAGAGAGATGGAGTGCAAGGTCTTCAAGAAACCCTAAGGATCCTTTGGGTTTGGTCAGACAATTGATCTTGTCGATTATAGTCCGTTCGATAGATCTGTCAAGAGGTAATATTTTGAAATCTTTCATGATGAAGATATTATATGATTTGGAATGATGTAATATATGGGTTATTTTAATTTTATTGGTAATCCGGAAACAATCATATATGCCTCATCAGCCAATTGAGCCACATATTGGTTAATGGTGCCTTGTAGATCGGCGAATTGACGTTGCATTTTGTTTGCCGACACCCCGCCGAGCCCGATTTCATTGCTGACGGCTATGATTGTCGCGTCAACTTGAGAGAAGAGCTTGTCGATTTCTTTGATGATGGAATTAATGGCGTTTCCAACGTTTTCGTGAGCTGCAAAGTAATGGTTTGTTGCAAACATTGTGATGCAGTCAAGTAAAACAGTTTTTCCTGTTAAATCGGCATCAAAGTGAAGAGGTGCCTCAATGGTTTGCCAATTGTCACCACGACGCTGTTGATGCTTGGCAACTCTGTTTACCATTTCATCATCATAAATAGTCGCTGTGGCGAGATAAACCGGAGATATAGAAAGCTGCAACGCAAGCTGTTCGGCAAAAACACTCTTGCCAGACCTCTGCCCTCCTGTGACGTATATGATTTTGCTCGTTCTCATAGTAGATAAATTCTTCTACAAAAATAATCAAAAAATAAGATTATCTCAAATCTACAATTTGTAAAAAATTTGTAGTGTCGGAATATTAGTTTTATATTTGTGACCAATATTGTCCTAAATAATTTTTGAGTGCTACTCAACGTGCAGAGGCATCAGCCTTTGCAAAAATGACATCAGAG
>CAMTMX010000118.1 GCA_947073495.1 uncultured Porphyromonadaceae bacterium | reverse complement strand
ATATTGTTGGGGATACTGATGGCTGGGGTTGTCATCATGACCCACAGGAGAGGGGAGGACTTCGACAGCCAGTATCTGGACGAGGACAACGACCACATCTATTACGACCGCAGCATAATCGAGAAGAAGCAGTTCCGCAAGAACAATCCTAATTCCGGGGAGCTGCGCACCTTCCGGCGTCTGTTCAAAGGTCCGAAGTAAGCTATAAGTCGGTTAGTCATTAGTTTTTGGGGACTCTGGTCAACAAATCAATTTGCAATGAGCAATTAGTAATTCTGATTCCCGATCTCATTATCCATTATCAATTGAATATAGTTCTATGGTTATCTAGTCTGTTTTGTAGACCCAAAATATGAAATGATAAGTCGATGACAGATGTCTGTATGAAGTTTTTTTGCCAATTAAGGATTTAATCATTATCTTTGCTTCTGAATAAATCGGCACCTAAGATGGATACATACCAGTTTAAGATAAATAATTATCATTCTATAGCAAATGCTTCAATCCGGCTTGCCGGGTTGACTGTACTTGCCGGTCTTAACGGATGCGGAAAATCAACAATCTCACGTTGGCTGTATGGATATGTACGCTTCTCGAATAATTTTGAGAAACTGGTAGACAATCTGACAATTAGTCGTTTAACCGGAAAATTGCGTCAACTTATTGATATTTTGCGTAGAATACAGGTATGGTCAGGCATACAAGAAATGAAAATACGCAACTGGCATTCTGGAAGTGTCGAAGAATGTGTTGGCAAAATACATGAGTGCACAGCGCAATTGTGTGAATTGATTGTGGCAAATTGGGATAGCAAGGGTCTGAAGGCAAACGAGGAATGGATTTGGAAAGCATTGGAAGTAAATGATTCCGATATTGTCTCTGTAAGGGATAGAATCGATTTGTTTGCAGCTATCGTCCAGCAATTTATATCGGACGCGATTGAAAGAGCGGATAATATGAAATTTGAAAGTTCTACCGATGAACTTGTTCATTTCATTGAAACCGGGCTCAATCTTGAAGGGAAGGGTCCATCAAATATGGAATTCATGGAAAATGGATCGCACCTGATTAAAGACGGTAGGTTCATGCATCCTATAAGTCTTAAAAGAGCCGTATATATAGATTCTCCCATGGCTTTTTCAAATGAAGTGCTATTCGGATATGACACTTGGGCAGATTTGAGCAGGCTGATTAACAATCCCTTGAAAGATATGCCGACAGATGCTTCACCAATAGCTCTTGATTTACGTTATACATTAGGGGGAAGCATATTTGAAAAGGAAGACAGCTATAGTAAGGAATTGCGTTATCTGAGGAAAGCTGACGGCTTAAATATATCGATTGATGAGCTGGCTACCGGTATGAAATCGTTTGCCTATCTCCTAAGGCTGCTTGAAAACGGATACCTCGATAGTGAAACTTTATTGATAATAGATGAGCCGGAGGCGCATCTGCATCCACAGTGGATCTTTAGATTTGCTAAAGCTCTTGTAATGTTGCATAAACAACTTGGTGTCAAGATAATGATTGCAAGCCATAATCCGGATATGGTGGCGGCGATAAGTGCTATTTCAGAGGCCGAAGGTCTCGCCGATCGCACAGATTTCTATCAGGCTGAGAAATTATCAGAGACTCTGAGATATGAATTCAAGTATTGCGGCAACGATATTTCTCCTATTTTCGAATGCTTTAATATAGCGATTGACCGTATTGACTCTTATAAATCTTCTGTAGAAGAGCAGCTCTGACGTTTCAATATTGCATAATATTATAGTGGAATAAAGCCATGTGTGAAATATTTCATTGCCCGGAATATCTTAAGCAACATCCTTTGATGTTGACTTATCCGTCATCGCTGACAATATTATCTGATAGAGATTATGGATGCGGCAGCTATTTCTGTGATTGTGAGATTCCATCAATAGACCTTGACAGTTATGAAAAGGATCTTTCCGGAGTAAATGATTGCACATCTGACGGAGTTATCGGTATTGCTGACATTGTGGAGGGAAATACTCAGAATAAAAGATTGCTACTGACAGAACTCCGTATGGGATATGAGAATAGGGAAAACATACGGTTTTCGGGAATAGTTGATAAATATACACATTCCTGCGACATTCTCCGTCATGAGGACTGCAACTGTAGGATCGATCCGGGATTTGCTTTGATATTTAAACCCGAGATGGTGGCAAAAGCTAAAAGTAGGATTTTTAGTTGGAGTCGCGAGAGCAGTAAGAAAGTTGCAAAAAATTGGATAGTATTTTCTCCGGAGTCTTTCTGCAATCATATAAATTACGGCAAATCCTTGCCTCTGACACCGGAAGAAAGAACTGTGATTCTGGTGTCTAAATGGAAGGATACAAAGATATTTGAGTCTTTCGAAAAATTCAATGATTTCATAGAGGAAATTCGAAAATATTTTTATGAATTGATTGGCAAACGGATGAATACAGATATTGAGTACGTAAAAGACTCCCTTATTGTTCTCTTTAAATCAATGTCTTTCCCTCAAGGAGAAGATGGAGATTTGTCAGAATATCTGCTTAAGGAATTCAAAAATGAATTTTTGAATTAAAATCGCTCACTCCCGAATATTAGACGTCAGTTAGTCAATTGGTCATTAGTCGTTAGTGGATTAGTCGTTAGCATTAGCCAATTATGCATTATGAATTGTGAATTATGAATTGTGCACTGCCAAAAGGTTCTCGGGTCGGTTAATACATAATAAATTGGCTTCCAAAGTTGTTATATAGTTAGAATTGATTATCTTTGTGAAAGAAATCTATTTATGAACAACGATAAGGAAATATTCAACAGCTTGTCGAAATTAGCAAGGACGATGTTTGCTAATGGAGAGGGAGATGTGTGGCTTTATGGCTCAAGAGCATCCGGAACCGCCAATAAAGATTCTGATTGGGATATCTTAGTGGTTACCGATGACAACATATCCACTAAAGATGATTTTATTTCCTTTGCTTTCCCTTTTGCGGAAATTGGATGGCGGTTTGGCGCTCAGGTAACACCGATCCATTATACCCGTAGCCAATGGAATGCAGAACGGTCGACTGCATTTTTTGATAGCGTCGTTTCAAACTCAATACGTCTATGAGCCTTTCTGAAAATGATAAAAATGTAGCAATTGGGTTGTTGATTGAAAAATCTATACGCAATATGCAACAAGCCGTTAAAATGCTGAACTGGATTATTGGGATTTGGTTGCTAACAGGTTGTATTATTCAGTGTTTCATGCTGTGACTGCATTAATGCTGCAAGATGGTGTTGTGGCTCAAACTCATAAAGGTACATCTTCTCAATTCGGTCAACATTATGTGTTAACCGGTATATTTGACCGAATGGACGGAATATTATATAGCCGTCTTCAGACTATGAGAGAAAAGGCTGATTACCAGAATGTATTTAATTTAAGTACTGAAGAAGGTGAGATATTAATAAGAGAGGCTCAGGATTTGCAAAATAAAAATATAAGTAGAATCAATAATTAACGGCTTCTTGTTTTCCGTTGTCCGTCACGGCGTGACAGCTTCTCCTGTCGCTAATCTTTTGATTGATTCAAATTCAATTTAAAACAATAAATAAGAGTTGAAAATAGTTTCTATTGATAGAGACTGTTGCAACTCAAATCTCTAAACTCCCCAGCTATGAAAGGTATCGTACTCGCCGGCGGTTCCGGCACACGTTTGTATCCGATCACGAAGGGTGTGTCGAAACAGATGCTCCCCATCTACGACAAACCGATGGTGTATTACCCGATCTCGACGCTCATGCTTGCCGGGATTCGCGACATACTTATTATCTCTACTCCTCAGGATCTCCCTGGATTCAAACGCCTTCTCGGTGACGGCTCTGACTATGGAGTGAATTTCACCTATGCAGAACAGCCTTCACCCGACGGGCTGGCACAGGCGTTTATAATAGGGAAGGAGTTTATCGGAGACGACTCGGCATGTTTGGTGCTGGGCGACAACATTTTTCACGGTGCGGGCTTCTCGCAGGTGCTCCGTGAAGCTGTGGAGACAGCAGAGAAAGAGAAGAAAGCTACCGTCTTCGGTTATTGGGTAAACGATCCCGAGCGCTATGGCGTTGCCGAGTTCGATAAAGACGGCAACTGCCTGTCGATCGAGGAGAAACCGGCACATCCGAAAAGCAACTATGCTGTAGTGGGTCTTTATTTCTATCCGAACAAGGTGGTTGATGTGGCAGCCAATATAAAACCGTCGGCACGCGGTGAACTGGAGATCACAACGGTCAACCAGGAATTTCTGAATGACGGGGAGCTGAAGGTGAAGACCCTTCCCAGAGGTTTCGCGTGGCTGGATACCGGTACCCACGACTCCCTTGCCGAGGCATCGATTTATGTGGAGGTGCTCGAGAAGCGTCAGGGACTGAAGATCGCCTGCCTCGAAGGAATAGCATACGCCAACGGCTGGATCACAGCCGACAAGCTACGCGAGCTTGCAAAACCGATGCTCAAGAACCAGTACGGTCAGTATCTCATGAAGATCGCCGACGAAGAAAACCTACAAAGATTCGATTAACGAATGGTCTTTGGTCTAAGGTCTTTGGTCGTGGGAAACATTAATCTGGTAACTAACAATTATTGAACATGAAAATAAGTGATTATAAATTGCTTGATGTGTGGCAACTTTCAATAAATACTGTCAAGGATGTTTATGTTCTGTTAAGGGAGTTGCCATCATTGGAAAGGTACGGACTGGCAGATCAGATTCGGAGATCTTCTGTATCAATTCCGTCTAATATCGCAGAAGGACATGGGCGAAACAGTAATAAGGAATTTTCCAGATTCCTTTTAATCGCAAGGTGATCTGTGTCTGAGCTTGAGACCCAGCTCATCCTTTGTTGCGAGTTAGGATATGTTTCGAAAGACAATTGTTCTGAGATTTTTAATAAATTAAAAAGAATCAGTAAAATGATTTATAGTCTTGTGAATTATCTTGAAAAAGATACATCCAACAACCAAAGACCAAAGACCAAAGACGACAAAGATAAACAATGAACATAATAAAGACTGACATAGAAGGCGTGGTTATAATAGAGCCACGGATATTCAAGGATGCACGGGGCTACTTCTTCGAGAGCTATTCGAAGAAAGAGTTTGACGAAAAGGTCGCTCCCGTAGATTTTGTGCAGGACAACGAGTCGTGCTCCACACGTGGGGTGATGCGCGGGCTGCATTTCCAGCGTCCGCCCTATACTCAGGCGAAACTCGTACGTTGCGTGAAAGGAGCGGTGCTTGATGTCGCTGTCGACATCCGCAAGGGTTCACCGACCTACGGCAAGCATGTGGCGGTTGAACTGACTGAAGACAACCACCGCCAGTTTTTCATTCCGAAAGGTTTCGCACACGGTTTTGCGGTGCTGAGCGATGTTGCGGTGTTCCAATACAAGTGCGACGAGTTCTACCATCCGGAAGCCGACGGCGGGATCTCTATCCTTGACGATACGCTCGGCATAGACTGGAAGATCGACCCAGCCGAGGCGATCCTCAGCGACAAAGACAGGAACCATCCTATGTTGAAAGATTTTGAAAGCCCGTTTGAGATATGAATATACTTATAACAGGAGCTAACGGTCAACTCGGCAACTGCATCCGTAATGCCGCCAAAAACTCAAGTGACCACTATATATTCACCGATGTTGCCGAATTGGACATCACCAATCCTGAAACCGTCAGCAAGATGGTGAAGGATAACGATGTCAATCTCATCGTCAACTGTGCCGCATACACCAACGTTGACAAGGCGGAGGATGACGTGGAGTTCGCGGAACTGCTCAACGCAACAGCCGTACGCAACCTTGCGGAGGCGGCATGCGACAAAGGTGCAACCCTGATACATATCTCCACGGACTATGTCTTCGGCAAGGAACCGTATAACGTCCCCTGCCGTGAAGACCAGGAGGGTACCCCTACAGGAGTGTATGGTCTTACAAAACTGCACGGAGAACAGGCAATAGCCGACAGCGGCTGCAAGGCTCTGATCTTCCGCACAGCCTGGCTATATTCGGAATATGGAAAGAATTTCGTGAAGACGATGCTCAACCTCACCTCCACGAAACCGGAACTGAAGGTGGTTTTCGACCAGACCGGTACGCCTACATACGCACAGGATCTCGCCGACGCCCTTTTCCATATAATAGAGAACCGTAAAATGGATGGCAACGAGGGGGTGTACCACTATTCCAACGAGGGTGTCTGCTCGTGGTACGATTTCACCAAGATGATTGCCGAGTACGCCGGGAACACCGGCTGCGACATCCAGCCGTGCCACAGCGACGAGTTCCCCTCGAAAGTGAAACGTCCTTCATACTCAGTCTTAGACAAAACCAAGTTCAAGCAAACCTTCGGAATTCCGGTTCCCTACTGGACCAATTCCCTCAAAACTTGCATATCGAACCTTTCTCACAACTCAAAACTCACAACCCACAACTCATGACCAACATATTGATTACGGGAGGAGCCGGATTTATAGGCTCGCATGTTGTCAGACTTTTCGTCAACAAGTATCCCGACTACCATATCGTTAATCTCGACAAGCTGACTTATGCCGGCAACCTCGCCAACCTCAAGGACATCGAGGACAAGCCTAACTACACTTTTGTAAAGGCGGATATCGCGGACTATGAGGAGATGCGCCGCATAATCAGGGAACATAAGATCGACGGCATAATCCATCTCGCCGCCGAAAGTCATGTGGACCGTTCCATCAAGGATCCGTTCACTTTCGCGCGTACAAACGTGATGGGTACGCTCGCCCTTCTCCAAGCAGCAAAGGAATACTGGGAGTCGCTGCCGGAGAAATACGAAGGCAAGCTCTTCTACCATATCTCCACAGACGAGGTTTACGGTGCGCTCGAACTGACCGATCCCGAAGGTGTGGAGTCACCCTTTACCACGGCGGCATCTTCAGAGCATCATCACGCCTACGGCACCGAGTTCTTCCTTGAGACAACCAAATACAATCCCCACTCCCCCTACAGCGCGTCGAAGGCGTCGAGCGACCATTTCGTGCGTTCGTACCACGACACATACGGCATGCCGACACTGGTGACCAACTGCTCGAACAACTACGGACCATATCAGTTCCCTGAGAAACTGATACCGCTCTTCATCAACAATATCCGCCACCGCAAGCCGCTCCCAGTCTACGGCAAGGGTGAGAACGTACGCGACTGGCTTTATGTAATAGACCATGCACGTGCCATCGACACCATCTTCCACAACGGCAAGGTTGCCGAGACTTATAACATAGGCGGGTTCAACGAATGGAAGAACATCGACATCATCAAGGTTGTGATCAAGACCGTAGACCGCCTTCTCGGCAATCCAGAGGGGTACAGTGACGAACTGATCACCTACGTCACCGACCGTCCGGGTCACGACATGCGCTACGCCATCGACAGCCGCAAACTTCAGAAGGAGCTTGGCTGGGAGCCAAGCCTCCAGTTCGAGGAAGGTATAGAGAAGACCGTACGCTGGTATCTTGACAACCAGGAATGGATGGACAACATCACCTCCGGCGATTACGAACGCTACTATGAAGATATGTATAGCAATAGAACTGTAGGGTGATCGCCCGACGACGGGCGTTTTGCAACGATTGGTTGATTGAGACTAATTGTTGAATAATTAATAAACGGCTTTATAAACGAGCCGGTTGTGTGATTAATTGGCACAACCGGCTCGTTTGTTATTATATTTTGTTCCGAAGATTTGGCAGGAATACAGCGATAATACCGAGAAGCGGCATATAGGCACAGAAATTGTAGACTGCCTCAATCCCGTAGGTATCCGCAAATTCTCCAAGAACAGCCGATGCGATACCACCTATGCCGAATGCGAACCCGAAGAATAATCCCGAGATCATTCCTAATTTTGTAGGCAGCAATTCTTGTGCGTATAAAAGGATTGCCGGAAATGCCGATGAAAGAGTGAAGCCGGCACAGAAACTTAGAACGGCTGTAAGCGGTAGCCCTACGTGAGGAAGCAATAGCGAGAAGGGAGCTGTCCCCAAAATTGATACCCATATCACAAGTTTCCTGCCATAACGGTCTCCGATGGGTCCGCCTACAAGTGTGCCTGCTGCTGTGGAGACTACGAATATGAAAAGGAATATCTGCGATTGAGAAACCGAGACATGGAATTTATCGATCAGATAGAATGTGTAATAACTTGACAGACTTGCCATATATACATATTTCGAGAAGATGAGAATCATTATGATGCAGATGGTGAATATTGTCATCTTCCTGGATAGAGGTAGTTTTGCGTGTTGTTCCTCCTTATTTACCTTTGATTTCAGCTGACGAAGATAGTTGCCATACCAGCGGCATATCGGACGCATGGCAAGGAAACAAAGTGCCGAGAATATAAGGAACCACAATACGTAGTGGCGGTTGTGGGGCGCCACTATCACCGCCACCAATAAAGGACCGATGGATCCTCCGAAGTTACCTCCTACTTGGAACACGGATTGTGCGAATCCGCGGCGCTCATGTCCGGCAAGCGATGTTATTCGCGAGGCTTCAGGATGAAGTGTTGCGGAGCCGATGCCGACCATGAATACTGCCAGTAGGATTCCCGGAAGTGTGGAGCAATAGGAGAAGAGTATGATGCCGATAGCTGTTGAACACATTCCCGCAGGCAGACTGTAGACAAACGGACGCTTGTCGAATGCGTATCCCACTACCGGCTGGAAGATGGAGGCGGCAAGTTGATAGACAAGTGTGATAAGTCCGATTTGTGCAAAGTTGAGGTGAAGGTCTGTCTTAAGCATCGGATAGACAGCGGTGATGACAGATTGGAGAAGATCATTAAGACAATGTGACGCACATAGTGCCAGCAATATGGGAAATGCCGGCATTGATGCGAGATTCTTCAGTTTGGAAATGAAGTTCATGAATGCGGAAAAGTTTATTATGCACTGAGAAACTGTATAAATTTATTTGTCGAAGGAATTGAGATGATTTGTCAGGCAGATTTTTGATATCTATGAAGGAGTTATGGGGTTCCATAATGACTGAATAAATATCATAAAGATGCCGGCAA
>CAMTMX010000117.1 GCA_947073495.1 uncultured Porphyromonadaceae bacterium | reverse complement strand
CGGTGACCTTTGATACCCATCATTCCCTTAGCAGTCGCAAAGTCGATGAATTCCTTCTCGAGTTCCTGATATTCAGGCTTCATAACGAAGCAAACATTCATTATTGAACGATCTTCGTGGTTGGGTACAGTGGCTACGAACATCTTGCTGCTGTCGATAGCATTGTATAGTACCTCAGCCTTGTCGATGTCCATTTTTTCAATTGCACGGATGCCGCCGAGCTGCTTGTAATATTTGAGGGTCTGGAGTGCAGAATAGATAGGAAGTACCGGAGGAGTGTTGAACATAGACCCCTTCTTCACGTGAGTGCGATAGTCGAGCATAGTCGGAATCACACGATCAGCGTGGCCGAGAGCTTCGTCTTTTACAATTACGAATGTCACGCCGGCAGGAGCAAGATTCTTTTGTGCGCCACCATATATGAGATCATATTTTGAAACGTCTATCGGGCGGCTGAAGATATCGGAACTCATGTCGCAGATCATGCGAGCTTTAACGTCTGGATCTTTACGGATTTCAGTACCGTAGATTGTGTTGTTTGAGGTGTAGTGGAAATAGTCTACATCTCCGGGAACAACATAATCTTTAGGGATGTAGTTGTAGTTTTTGTCTTTAGAAGAAGCTACTACGTCTACTTCGCCGAAAAGCTTTGCCTCTTTGATGGCTTTGCTTGCCCATACGCCGGTGTCGAGATAAGCTGCTTTCTTGACAAGCATGTTCATCGGAACCATTGCAAACTGAAGGCTTGCACCGCCACCGAGGAACAATACACTGTAACCTTCGGGGATTTCGAGAAGCTCTTTGAACAATGCGACTGCCTCGTCCATAACAGCCTGGAATTGCTTGCTGCGGTGTGAGATCTCAAGAATTGAGAGCCCCATGTCTGCAAAGTTGTGAACTGCTTTTGCAGTTTCTTCGATAGTGAACTGGCTCATTATACTTGGGCCGGCATAGAAATTGTGCTTTTTCATGAAATTTAAAGTTTTAGTATGGAATACATGGCAAATTTAATTGTTTTATCTTGCATAGCAAAATAAAACAAGAAAAATAATTTAAAAATTCAAGGTTTATCCAAAACGGGATTTATCTTCCTTTTGAATTACCTTATGCGATCAATGGCATTAATCAGCTGTGGAATTATCCATTCCGGAGTTTTTCAAGACGTTCCCACATTCTTGCCTCTTGTGGGTTGTCACATGGATTCCAGAATCTTACACCTGTCAATTGATCCGGAAGATATTGTTGACTCACAAAGTTCCCGGCATAATCGTGAGCGTATTTATAGCCTTCGTGGTAACCAAGCTCTTTCATGAGTTTTGTAGGGGCGTTTCTGAGGTGTAAAGGTACAGGAAGATTTCCGGTCTTTTCAACCGCTTCCATGGCTGCTGCTATCGAAATATAGGCAGAATTGCTTTTCGGTGAGTTGGCAAGGTAGATGGTGCATTCGGCAAGAATTATCCTGCCTTCCGGCCAACCGATCTTATGCAACGCATCAAATGTTGCATTTGCCAGAAGTAATGCATTTGGATTTGCCAATCCGATATCCTCCGAGGCGAGAATGACGAGCCGTCTGGCTATAAATTCCGGATCTTCCCCCCCCGCGACCATTCTTGCAAGCCAGTAGACCGCGGCATCTGGATCACTGCCCCTGATCGATTTAATGAATGCAGAGATTATATCATAATGCATTTCTCCGTTGCGGTCGTAGGCAGCCGGGTTTTCTTGCAATCGTTCAGTAACGGTTTCGTCAGTTATGACCAAGGGTTCATTTGCAGGCGTTGATTGTTCAAGAAGGTCGAGTATGTTGAGCAACTTGCGTGCATCACCGCCTGAGAACCTGAATAAGGCAGACTTTTCCTTCACTTCAACATCTCGTGCCGATAATATCGGGTCTTTTTCGAGTGCACGTTTAAGCAACGTCTCAAGATCTTCCGTTTCGAGAGATTTTAAAGTATACACTTGTGACCTGGAAAGGAGAGGACGAATCACTTCAAAAGATGGGTTTTCAGTGGTGGCACCGATTAATGTCACGATTCCTTGTTCAACGGCTCCGAGCAGAGAGTCCTGTTGAGATTTGCTGAAGCGGTGGATTTCGTCAATGAAAAGAATCGGACGAACTTTTGCGAACATGCTTCTTGACTCAGCCTTGCAACGCTCGATCACTTCCCTAACCTCTTTCACCCCGGAAGTCACGGCGCTCAAAGTGAAGAAAGATGCTTCAGTTGTCTGTGCTATAATTTTAGCGAGGGTGGTTTTCCCTACTCCGGGAGGTCCCCATAGAATAAATGAGTTAATTCTACCCGAATCGATCATCCTGCGGATAATTCCGTTTTCCCCTACAAGATGGCGCTGTCCGATGTAGTCATCAAGAGAAGTAGGACGCAAACGTTCTGCCAACGGTATATTATTATTCATTTCTTTCAGTTGCTATTTTAATCAGCTTTTCGGGCTCAAGTTCAATAAGGGAATCAATGACTATGTCGGCGAATGGCTGAAGTGCCTCTCTCGGCATAGTGCCGGCTACTCCGATCACGAAAGCTCCGGCACTCCTGCCGGCTTTCACTCCTTGTAAGGAGTCTTCGAAGACTATACAGTTGGTGATGTCTCTTCCAATTTTTTCTGCTCCGAGAAGATATCCTTCCGGATCAGGTTTCGATCTGGTGATAAGGTCAGCCGTGACTATGAAGTCAAATAATCTTCTTAATTCAGGAATCTCTTCGTCAAGATGCGCCATTTTGTCATCATTGCTACTTGTCACCAACACTATAGGCTGGTTTAACTGTTTGAGGGTTTTTAAAAGATTTTCTGCTCCGGGAAGATATTCGTATTTCATTAGCCCCTCGAGTTCGTATAGCCTTTTCACGACTTTCACTCTTGTGGCATGATCAGGATAATGGTCATTCAAAATCTTGTCGAGGGTACAACCTTTGATTATCTTCTCAAGAGATTCCGTTCCGCTTGGAAACTCCTTGTTGACCTGAGCCCAAATTCTGGAATACTCTCTTTCGCTGTCGATAAGGACTCCGTCAAGATCGAATAAAAAACCTGCCTTATTGAGATTTGCCATAATGAAATGTCTTGTTTTGATAATTTCCATCACAAAAATAGGAAAAAATTGTGAGATTAGAGTTATATTTGCAGTTTGAAAAGGAAAAATAACGATGATAGAAGACGTTTCACTGAGAGTATCTCCTAAAATAGCAGCCCTACGTCCTTTGCTTAAGCAGAGAGTAGCGGGCGAACTGCATATAAACGAGAGTGAAATTAACGACCTCAGAATAGTGAGGCGGTCTATCGACGCCCGACAACGCAATGTGTTTGTTAATCTGACTGTGAGAGTGGCTTTTGGAGATGATTCAGAAGTGAAGCCGGACTACGAGCCTGTAGTGTTTTCTCATGTGCCGGACAATGCTCCTTGCATTGTAATTGTAGGTGCCGGTCCTGCCGGTTTGTTCGCTGCTCTTAAAGCGATAGAACTTGGAATTCGTCCGGTTTTGCTTGAACGCGGTAGCGACGTGGATTCAAGAAGGGTGGAACTCGCAAAGATCAGCAGGGAAGGAGTTGTTGACCCTGATTCCAATTATTGTTTTGGAGAAGGGGGTGCAGGGGCGTATAGCGACGGAAAACTATACACCCGCAGCAAGAAACGAGGGAATGTAGATTCTATTTTGCAGTTGCTTCATCAGCATGGAGCTTCTTCCGATATTCTTGTTGATGCACATCCCCATATCGGTAGTGACAAACTCCCTGAGGTAATCAAAAATATTCGTAACACAATAATAAATTGTGGTGGAGAGGTTCGTTTCCGCGAAAAGGTTACTGACTTGATAATTGATAACGGCAGAGCGGTTGGGGTGGAGACTGCCTCAGGTGAAAAGGTATATGGCGCTGTGATTCTTTCCACAGGTCATTCGGCTCGGGATGTCTATCGTTTCCTTTACAAAGGTAATGTGGATATTGAAGCCAAAGGTTTGGCAATCGGCGTGCGCCTTGAGCATCCTCAGAAATTGATCGACTGTCTGCAATATCATTCCAAAGAGGGAAGAGGTAGATTTCTACCGGCAGCGGAATACAGCTACGTGACACAGGTGGATGGGAGAGGGGTCTATTCATTTTGCATGTGTCCCGGCGGAGTTGTCGTTCCGGCTATGTCTGCTCCCGGTCAGTCAGTGGTCAATGGAATGTCGGCATCTTCACGTGCCAGCCAATGGGCGAATTCCGGTATGGTGGTAGAGCTTCATCCCGGTGATATATCCGGTTTTGAAAATGAGGGTGCGTTAGAAATGCTTGCGTTGCAGGAATCTCTTGAAACCCGTTTTTTTGAGGAGTCGGGAGAAACTCTTAATGCACCGGCTCAAAGAATGACGGATTTTATCAATGGCAAAGATTCCAAAGATTTACCTAAAAGTTCGTATCCGGCAGGAGTTCATTCCGCACGTCTTGACCAACTTCTGCCAAAGGAGATATCAGGGAGACTAAAGGAAGGATTTAAGTCGTTCAATAGGAAATGCCCGGGCTTCCTCACTCAGGAGGCTATAATGATAGGACTTGAGTCGAGGACTTCAAGTCCGGTCCGTATTCCACGAGACAAAGAGTCTTTGATGCATGTTAAGATAGAAGATCTCTATCCGGCAGGAGAAGGAGCCGGTTATGCCGGCGGAATTGTATCTGCTGCTATCGACGGGCAAAGATGTGTGGAAGCTTATTACTCAAAAATAAATGCTAACAGATAATGGCGACAATTATAAATATAGAAACCTCATCTAAAACGTGCAGTGTTGCTTTGACAAAGGATGGTGCTGTGGAGTTTCAGCTCGAAGATACGGAAGGAATGAACCATGCGATTAAACTTGCTCCCTTTGTAGAACGTTGTATGGATGAGGTGAAAAGGAAAGAATACAAACTCGATGCGGTTGCGGTCAGTCTTGGCCCCGGCTCATACACTGGGCTGAGAATAGGGCTGTCGCTCGCAAAAGGATTGGCTTTCAGTCTTAATCTTCCGTTGATCGGCATCTCTACACTGCAAATTCTTGCCGTTAAGGCTATGTTCAGAAGTATGGACTGGCAGGGAGACGAGATCCTTGTGCCTATGGTAGATGCAAGAAGGATGGAAGTTTTTTCAGGTGCTTTTGATTTCGCTTTAAATGAGGTTGTTGGCGAAGGGCCGGTCATTCTTGATGAAAAATCGTTCTCTGCACTTCATGGGAAGAGGAAAGTGCTTTTCTTTGGAGACGGGGCTTCTAAATTTAAAGAAGTCTATGCAGGAGCCAATGGAGAGTGGCTTGATGGCTTGAATCCTCATGCCCGCGATATGATGGCGCTGTCAGAAAAATATTTCCGCGAAAACCGGTTTATTGACATCGCTTATTCCACCCCGAGCTATTTAAAAGAATATCAGACCACTGTTCCCAAGAACAAGGTGTTGAACAATAACTGAAATAAAAAATATGATTCCATATAATACAGGTGAGCCGCAGCTCTTGATGCCGGAATACGGCAGGAATATTCAGCGCATGATCGACCATTGTGTAATGATTGAAGATCGTGAAGAACGCACGCGCTGTGCTTATGCGATTTCAGATGTGATTGCCACCATTTTCCCTTCAATGGTGGGAGATAAGGGAGACAGACAGAAAATTTGGGACCATATCAACGTTATGTCAAGGTTCGAACTTGACATAGATTTTCCTTGCGAGGTGATAAGCGCTGATCAGCTCACACCTGGTCATTCAAAAATCCCATATGCCGGTACTTTTACGAAGTATCGCCATTATGGCAGAAATGTACAATCCATGATACGCAAAGTTGCGGATATGGAGAATTGTGTAGAGAAAGATCAATTGATATTTTTGCTTGCAAACCAGATGAAAAAGCTTCTTGTGATGCAGAATCCCGAGACAGCGAACGATGCGAAAGTGTTTGTTGATATAGCTGATATTTCAGAAGGAAAAATCCAGATCAATCCGGAAAATTATCGACTTAATGAATATATCGATGTAGCCCAACCCGCCACAGGCAAATCGAAAAAGAAGAAAAAATAATAATAATTTGATTATCCATGAGCTCTTTAATTGTTGAAGGCGGACACCGCCTGCAAGGTTCGATATCACCCCAAGGTGCCAAGAATGAGGCTCTTGAGGTGATATGCGCCACTTTGCTCACTCCTGAGAAAGTGACCATAAGTAATATCCCGGATATTGCAGACATCAGGAATCTTATTTCGTTGATTGAAGAGATGGGAGTCTTGACTGAACATATCGATTCACACACTGTAAGTTTTCAGGCGCGCCATGTTGACATGGAGTATCTTTTTTCGGAACAGTTTCGCAAGAAGGCTCAGTCGCTTAGGGGCTCCGTGATGATTGTGGGTCCGTTGTTGGCGAGATTTGGCTCTGCAACTCTTCCAAAACCGGGAGGAGACAAGATCGGGAGACGTCGTCTCGACACTCATTTCCTTGGCTGGCAGAAATTGGGTGCCAGGTTTGATTATATAGAAAACGACAAATATTATCATATCACTGCGCCGAAAGGTCTGAAAGGTTGCTACATGCTTCTTGATGAGGCGTCGGTGACAGGCACAGCCAATATCATTATGGCTGCCGTGATGGCAAAAGGCACCACCACAATCTATAATGCCGCTTGTGAACCATACATTCAGCAGCTATGCAGAATGCTTGTGAGAATGGGTGCTAATATAGAGGGTATCGGATCGAACCTTCTTACAATTCATGGGGTTGAATATCTCGGTGGCACTGACCACAGGATGCTTCCGGATATGATTGAGGTCGGGAGTTTTGTTGGTGTAGCGGCAATGACCGGATCCGACATTATCCTTGAAAACGTAGGCATTAAAGATTTGGGCATTATGCCCGACTGCTTCCGTCGCCTTGGTGTGAAAATGAAAGTAGAGGGTGATAATATACATGTGAAGCAAGATAGGATTTATGCAATAGATTCATTTATGGACGGGTCAATCATGACTTTTGCAGATGCTCCTTGGCCAGGACTTTCTCCTGATCTTTTGAGCATATTTCTTGTAGTCGCCACACAAGCAAAAGGAAGTGTACTTATACATCAAAAGATGTTCGAGAGCCGACTTTTCTTTGTTGATAAGTTGATTGACATGGGTGCAAAAATCATATTGTGTGATCCTCACAGGGCTGCAGTCATAGGTGCAGGTAAGTTTCATTGTCTACATTCCACTAACATGGTTTCACCCGATATCCGTGCAGGAATAGCCATGCTGATTGCTGCTTTGGGTGCCAAGGGTACAAGCAGAATCCAGAATATAAATCAAATTGACCGTGGGTATGAGAAAATTGATGAACGTCTCAATAAACTCGGTGCACATATTTTGAGAGAAAATGATTGTTGAGAAAGATATTAAGGCAATTGGAAAGTTTCAGAAAACTCATGCCCTGAAGGGGGAGCTTAATGCCATTCTTGACATTGATCCCGGATATGTTGAAGAGGGAAACGCCGTTATAGTGGATGTAGATGGTATTTATGTTCCTTTTTTTGCATCTTCAGTTCGTCCTAAAGGTTCCACATCATATCTTATCAAACTTGATGGAATTGATTCTGAGGAAGAGGCTAAAGATTTTGTCAATAAGACTATCTATGGGGTGAAATCGGAACTTGCGTCATTCCTTGATCTTGAGGAAGACGAGATCCTTGATGAAGATGATCTTGCGGGCTATAAGATTTATGACGCTCTTACCGGTAATTATATCGGCACAATTGAAACTGTTGATTCTTCAACTGAAAATCTATTGTTTGTTGTGCTTACGGATGATGAGGAGGAGATATTCATTCCGGCGGTAGATGAATTTATAGATGAGGTGGATGATAACGAAAAGATAATAAGGATGAGACTCCCGGAGGGTCTTGTAGATTTAAATAAAAAAGGATAAATATGGATAATAACCAATATTTATTTGATGAGGATGATGCCGTAAAATTCATACGTGCAGAACTTCCTCCGGCAGTAAGTGAAAAATATGAAGACGATGATATCCTCTGCATAATTGATATCATCTGGGATTATTATGAAAAGAAAGACTTTCTTTCTTTAAGTTCTGTTGTGACGGAAGATGAGCAACTTGATGTGGACGATCTTGTAAAGTATGTAAAAAAGGAAGTTAAGAACGACAGGGAGCTCATCTTGGATCTTGAAGATGTTGAGATGGTAGTAAAAGCGGAATTGGATTATGAAGAATCTCTTGAAGACTTTGTGTAAAGGATTGGGGGTTACGGCCCTTTTGTATTCCTCATTCTTATCAGTAGGTGCGGCGTCATCAAAGAAACCGGATGTACCAGAGGGAGGAAGGATAGAGGAACTTGACAGGATGGATTTCATTGAGATGCTCAACTCTGTTGATGTTAAAAACACTTCGGAACTCATTCAAAAGTTTCAGACAAAAGAAGGGAAGACTCGATTGCTGAATGGTAAATATAATCCCCAAAGTGAATGTACTGTTGAGGCATTCCGAAACAAAGAGGTGTTGTTGGTCACGATTCCCGCTCACCTTCTGTTTGCTCCCAACATGACTGAACTCAGGAAAGATGCGGGGGATTATCTTGCTCCGATCAGGAGGTATCTGAAAGATCCGGATATGTATCGCGTAATGCTTGTTATGCACACTGACAATACAGGTTCTGAGCCTTATAGAGAACAGTTGACAACAGATCGGGTAAATGCTGTGTTCGACTGGTTTGAAGAATCCGGTTCTGACACCCGTTATCTTTTCTCATATTCATTGGGAGACGACATGCCGTTACGACAAAACGACTCAATGGACAACCGTGACAAAAACCGTCGGCTTGAAATCTATCTTCTCCCCGGCAAAAAAATGGTAGAGCAAGCCTCAAAAGGCAGAATAGCTTTCTAAGAAACTGTAATGGAAATCAGGTGCGTTTGATCCATCAGCCCGAGCGCGATTATCTTGTGCCTGATTTAGATTGTCTCTTTTTCTCCTATAATAAAAATGCCTCCTGCCTGTTGTGTGAAGTGACCAGCAGGGGGTATTTATGGCTGGGGAAACCCGCAGACCTCTTTTTACCCACAAAGATGGTCATGGTCTTGCCTTTTTTTATCCACCGGAAGTAAAAAATCGTGTTTTTTATGTACCTTTCCAAGGCTTAATTACCGATTAAAATGTTTTGTTGTGACATAATAGTAAAATTTAATATTGCTGTCCGATAAAACTCAGATAATGCAATAAAGTATGGCTCGAACGCTGATTTTACGGTGTTCGAGTCTT
>CAMTMX010000116.1 GCA_947073495.1 uncultured Porphyromonadaceae bacterium | reverse complement strand
ATTTGCGGATTTTATATCTCGTTCTCATTCGTGACCTCCCACTATGAGAAGAAGGCAGAGGAATATGCCGCGATGATGGCCAAGACAAGCGACGTAACCAATGATGCCTACAAACAGAATCTAAAGCAGTTTAACGATTCGATCGACAAAGAGAAAGTGTATCTCGGCTACACCTACAATCAGGTTCGCAAGCTTGAGATCGGACTTGGCCTTGACCTGAAAGGCGGTATGAATGTGGTGCTCGAAATCTCCGTGCCCGACATTCTTCGTCAGTATGCTTCAGGCGATGCCCAGCTTCGTCAGATCAACGATGCCATCGCCAAGGCTCAGGCAGACGGTGTTAAAGGGAGCGACAAGGACTTCATCTCCAAGGTAGCCTCTTATATCCAGCCCGGTGCCATGGCAGGTCTTTTCACTCGTGAGGGTGAATTCCTTGGCAAGGTTAAAAGCAATTCTTCCAATCAGGATGTTGTAAACGCACTTCAGAAGCAGGTGGAAAGCCAGGTTGACGCGGCGTTCAACATTTTCCGTACACGTATCGACCAGTTTGGTGTGGTTGCCCCGAATATCCAGAAACTTCAGGATAAAAATGGTCAGATCCTTCTTGAGCTACCTGGAGTCAAGGAGCCGGAGCGTGTCACAGAGCTGCTCAAATCTTCGGCAAACCTCGAGTTCTTTGAAGTCTACAATTATAATGAGATTGCCAATGATCTTGCATCATTTGCACAGGCATGGGCACAGCAGGATACCGTTAACCATACCAATATTATTGAGCTTCTCGGTGGCCCGCAGCGCGCAGGTAGTCCTGTAATAGGTATGGTGACTCCACAGAACAAGGCTGTGGTGGACAGCATCCTTTCTTCACCTCTTGCCAAACAGAAACTCCCAAGCGACTTCACCGCAGTATGGAGCGTTAAGCCGGTTGACTTCCCTGTATACGACGCACAGGGCAACATCATGAAGAAGGCGAACGGCGAAGACCGTACCACCCCGTACTGGGAGCTTGTAGCCCTGAAAGGGGATGCAGCTCTTGAAGGCGATGTGGTGACTTCCGCATCAAGCGAATATGACAACATGCGCGGAAATACAGTCAACATGCGCATGAACGATGCCGGCGCACAGGCATGGGCTACTCTTACCCGCAACAACATCGGACGTCCTATCGCAATTGTTCTTGACAACAACGTTTATTCATTCCCGAACGTAAACAACGAGATCACCGGCGGAAGCTCGGAGATCACAGGTCAATTCACTCCGGAAGAGGCAAATGACCTTGCAAACGTGCTCAAGTCAGGTAAGATGAGCGCGAAGGTAGACGTTGTCAGCAACAACGTTATCGGCCCGAGCCTTGGTGCCGAGGCAATCCAGCAAGGTTTTGTGTCATTTATCGTGGCTCTCGTTCTCCTCATGATCTTCATGATCTGTATCTACGGTCTTGTTCCGGGTCTTGTGGCTAACGTGGGCTTGATGCTCAACCTTTATTTCACTCTCGGTATTCTTGCATCGTTCCAGGCAGTGTTGACTCTTTCCGGTATAGCCGGTATCGTGCTCGCGCTTGGTATGGCAGTCGATGCCAACGTGCTTATCTTCGAACGCACCAAAGAGGAACTCCGCCTTGGCAAGAAACTCCGTCAGGCTATCTCAGAGGGTTACAGCAACGCATTCTCCGCGATCTTCGACTCTAACCTTACTTCAGTTATCACCGGCGTGATCCTTCTGTTCTTCGGTTCAGGTCCGATTAAGGGCTTCGCTACGACTCTTATCATCGGTATTGTCTGCTCGTTCTTCACGGCAGTGTTCCTTACCCGTATAGCATTTGACCTCATCACAAAGAACGGCCGCTGCGCCAACATGACTTTCGACACCGGCATCAGCCGCAACTTCCTTGCAAACACTAAGATCAACTTCCTTGGTCAGTGGAAGACTGCAGCAATTGTCTGGGTGGCTCTGATCGTGATCTCTATTGCATCTCTTGCAATCCGTGGTATGAACCAGGGTATCGACTTCTCCGGAGGCCGCAACTATGTGGTTCAGTTCGACAAGGAGGTTAATCCGTCAGACATTCAGGCTCGTCTTCTTGATGAACTTCAGAAGGAGGCTAACGATAAGACTGTCAGCGTAGGCGTAATCACAATCGACAACCCGACCAAGGTGCGTATCTCTACCAACTATAAGATTGATGGTGAGGATACCAACATCGACAATGAGGTGACAGCTCTTCTTTACAAGAATCTTAAGCCCGAACTTACCGGTGCCGACGGTGTCGTTATGGATGAAAACGCATTTGCAGTTGCTGACGAAAGCCGCGGTATCATCTCAATCCAGAAGGTAGGTCCATCCGTAGCAGACGACATGCGTCGCGACGCATATTGGGCAGTAGGTATCGCAGTGGTCTGCATGTTCCTCTACATCCTTCTCCGATTCCGTACCATCGCGTTCTCAGTTGGTGCTGTATGTGCTGTGGCATTGACCGCATTCCTCATCATCGGTTTCTACTCCATCTGCTGGGGTTTCCTTCCCTTCTCAATGGAGATTGACCAGTCGTTTATCGCCGCTGTCTTGACAATCATCGGTTATCAGATCAACGATACCGTGGTTGTGTTCGACCGTGTACGCGAGATGATGAAGGTTTATCCGAAAGAAGATCGCTTCCTGACATTCAACAGGAGTCTTAACACGACACTTACCCGTACGATCATGACATCATTCTCGACCTTGCTCGTACTCCTTTGCATCTTCTTCCTCGGTGGCGACACTATCCGCAGCTTCACATTCGCAATGATCTTCGGTGTAGTTGTAGGTACATTCTGTTCGCTCTATTGCGCAGCTCCGATCGCCTACAATATCATCAAGGCAAATGCAAAGAAGAATGTTGCAGACAACGGCAAGCCGACTCTCGAAGGCAACCGCCGTTTCAGATAATAAACAGCGTCTGATAATAAAAAACTGCCGGAATGAAACTTCATTCCGGCAGTTTTTTATTTTCAGACGCTTTCATGCCAAAAGGGGTAGTTACATTTGAACAATAGACGATACCTTTTCCGGTTCAGGCATATAATTCCTCTTTTGTTATTTCATCATTTGTTCAGAGTGTAAAAACACGACATTTGTTCAAATAATATGTTGAATCCTAAAGATTATGATTAAATTTGCAGATGGGATTGGTATAGCCTGTCTCATGAGAGAATAAATAAATCCACTAATAATAAGTCAATGAAAAAGTATATATTGATTCTGTTGTCGCTTTTTTTCCTTTATTCATGTACGACTTCCAAAACAGTAGTGTCTCAAAATGTAAATCTGAATAAATATGAATATGCATCAATTATAAACAACGATACATACCATATCCCGGCTGAGCTGATGGAGTATGAGATACAGCTATTTGACGCTGTTGAGAATTCTCGGTTAAAACTCGTCAGCGATGCACGAATCTACGAATTGTCTACCGATAGGCAGGAGAAACTGCTGCTGGTTAAATATGGAGTTAATGTTCAGCAGGAAGAGACAGTTGTAACGGTAAATTTCATAGACTATGAAACCGGAAGACCCGTGGCATCCTGTCGGGGTGCTTATTCATCACTTGGAATTGCCGGAGCCGGCTACGACATTAAAGAAGCTATAGAACAGGTGGCAAAACAAATTTCAACGACTTTCCCTAAATCCAATTAACGTCAATACCCGGTTATGCGTAGTCTGATATATATAGTTTTGTTGCTGATTATTACCGGCTGCAGTTATTCGAGTTCACAACACAGGGTGCTCGATGACGCTCAATCCTTGATGCATAACGATCCCTCCGCCGCCCTTTCAAAACTTAATGAAGTTGATGTATCGGAATTTAAGGATTCCGCTACTATGGCTCGTTGGGCGCTATTATATAGTGAGGCATTGGCTATAAATAAACTTTCGGCACCTACTGACACGATTGTAAACATAGCTGTTGACTATTACGGAGACCACAATCTTGCTGCCGAGTTTAATAAGGCATCAAGCCTTAAAACGCAGATTCTGTCTTCTGATAAAAGCGATGCTCTCACAACCGCTTTATATCTTCAGAAGGAAAAGGAATTCTTTCTTTATAAAGAGCGAGCTAAACGGGGTTTATATGTGTTTGGCTCGTTGGTTGTGGTGATTGTTGCCGCCGGTATTATAATATGGATGCGTCAACGCATGAAAATTCAGCATTTACAGAATGAAACGCTTATGGCGGAAGCGTCAGTATTCAAAAGTCAGATTGAAGCAACCCGTGGGGATGTGAGTCGTATGCAGATGAAACTGCAAGGCTTGCTTGACAAGCGCTTTTCACTTATTGATTCGCTTTGTCAGACTTATTACGAATCTCAGGGTACAAAATCCGAGCGGAAAGCGATCATCGATAAAGTGAAAAACGAAATAGAATCCGTACGGACAGACTCTTTTCCGGAAATGGAACAAGCCGTCAATGATTGTCGTGATAATATTCTTGTTAAAATTAAAGAGATTTATCCTGATATCAAGAAGGAGGATTATATGCTTTTGGTATTTCTTGCAAGCAGTCTTTCCACAAGAACTATCAGCCTGCTTCTCGATGAATCTGTCGAGGTGGTTTATAAACGCAAATCAAGGCTTAAATCGCGTCTTAGAGAGGTTGCCGGGGTCAAAAATCCTAATATCATGGCTATATTCTGATTCATTTTCGCTCCCGGTCAGAATTTTTCGGAATGTACCAATATATACGGCTGATTGTTAGTATGTTGTAAATTCGTATGTCAGACTGTTTTTTTGGAGTTTAATAGTGCTTGTGAGTAATTTTGCATCAAAATTTTTACTCACATGAATGCTAAAATACTAATATTTGTTTTGACCGTCTTTCTTATGATCGAAAGAGGTTATGCACAGGATCAGGAAGCGACTGATAGCATCACTCGTGAACTTCAGGAGGTAGTCGTAACCGCTAAACAACCGGCGACTAAATTAGTTGGCTCAACCCTCGTTTCAACTATTCAGGGCACCAACCTTGCTGACCTCGGCACTGCTCTTGATGTGCTTGCACAGTTGCCTATGATTAAGGTTGAGGATAACGCCGTCAGTGTCATAGGTAAGAACAATATCGAAATATATATCGACGGGCGTCCAATGCGCGATGAAAATGAGTTGCAGCAGCTCCTTTCGTCAAATCTCAAGAAAGTTGAATTACTCATGGCTCCGGGAGCTGCTTACGAAAGTACCACGGGTGCGGTACTTAAAATCACGACACGCCGTAATTTCGTGCAAGGGCTGTCGCTTACCGACCAGTTTATACTTGAACGCCGCCGCAAATGGTCGGTTTTGGATTATCTCGTCCTAAGCTATCGAGTCGGTAATTGGGACTTCTTTGCCAACGGTACGATAAATCACAATAACTCATTAGCAAAGGGATTAACTACCAATACACTTGTTTACGAAGGGAAAGAAACGGTAGTAGGGAGTAGCCAACATAATACATATCCTACGACAACAGGCGTTGTCAAGGCAGGTTTCAACTATGCCAATGGCCCACAATCGTTTGGAGCATACTACCGTTACAATCCTGAACACGGTGATTTCAAAAACACAGGTAGCGAATGGCTTAACGACAATCCGGCAATCAGCAGTAATATAGACAAACATACAAGAGCACACAGCCACCTCGCTTCTCTCTACTATGAAAACACTTTTGCTGAAAAATTTCTTCTTCACTTTGATGGCGATTTTCGCCGGTCAAATGAAAGCAATACTGTAGCAACTACTTATCCAGCTTCGTCTTTTCCTGCCGTAAACTCGACTGATGAACGGACATCAACCCTTTGGGCGGGAAAATTGTATCTGAATTTTCCTCTTTGGAATGGTGATTTTACAGTGGGGACTCAGGATAGCTATACGCATACTTCTCTTGATTACCATATGCTTAATACCTCAGTCAGCGAGTATATTCCGTCTTCCATGACTGATGCACGGCAGACCTCAGCAGCATTGTTCGCTTCTTGGTCCCGTATGTTCGGCAAGTTCTCCCTTTCGGCAGGGGCAAGATATGAATATGTCGATTATGACTTCAAGGTTGACGGCAAACGCTATGAAGAAGTAAGCCGCCGCGACCATCTGTTAACGCCGGACGTATCGGTCGGTTACTCTTTTAACGAAGAATCGCAGATAAGCCTCAGTTACAAAATGGCGACGGTCAAGCCTCCATATTCACAACTCACCGGTTCACTGAATTATGTTGGCTTGCACCAAATCGAAGGAGGCAATCCGGCATTGCATGACGAGCGAATGCACGATATTCAACTTTTCGGCATGTGGAAAGGTTTCATGTTACAGGCTGATTACACCCGCGCACTTGACACCTATGCTTACGTCAAACAACTATATCCCGCCGACAACCTCCAGCTAATCATGCACCCGGTCAATATTGACGTATCGGCTCTGAGTCTCTATCTTGTATGGAGTAAGCCTGTGCGCCGATGGACTCCGAATGTAACGGTCGGTATGTATCGGCAGTGGTTACAGCTTGATAATCACAGCTACGTCAAGCCGATATTCTCTTATTATTTCGACAATACTTTCTCCTTGTCTAAGGGGTGGGCGATTACGGCAAATATCAGCGGCAGCTCGCAGGGAGATATGCACACCAATCGTTTCGGCGCTTCATGGTTTACTATGGACGCGTCGGTAGGAAAGACATTCTTGGGCAAATCACTGACCGTTAAACTGTCTGCCACCGATATATTCAACACTGCAAATAATGACTGGACGATGAACACATACGGAATATTCGTTGACAAACGCCAAAGCTATGACCGTAGGGGTGTCTCGCTCAATGTTATTTATAATTTTCAGCCACGCAAGAGCAAATACAAAGGCTCATCGGCGGCAGAAGAAGAGATGAAACGACTTTAAGACCCTATTCCCCAATATTTGTTAACGCTGGAGTACGGGGTCTAAGAAACGGCTTAAATTTGTCGAAGGAATTGAGAGTATTTGTCAGGTAGATTTTTGATATTTATGATGGAGTTATGGGGTTACATAATGACTGAATAAATATCAAAAAGATGCCGACAAAGACCTCAATGACAAGACAAAATAAATTTTAAATAGTATCTAAGAGCCTCAAATCATAGTATTCAGGAATGAGGGGAATATATTTTTAGGAATCCCTGCGGTTGTCTTGGTATAACGGGTCAGGCGTAGAACCGCATGAAGTATACATGCCGGTGGAAGTATCTCACTTCTTTGTGAAACGACCCGGATAAGTTCTGATAAATCGTATGGCTGTTGTTGTTGTGAGAGGAGTAAAGCACCGGTCTGTTATTGTGGCATAGATGACGAAATAAGACAGGGCCTTGTGAATATCCTGGAATGATTTTATCTATTAGACTGATTATGTGAGAAATTTATTTTACCTTTGTAATCTAATTATAAATAGGAGATATACAATATGGCAGTGACAATTAAAACATCCCTGAACATTGGAGCGAAGATACCCAAATCAAGAATGTCATATTTCTCCCAATATATTTCCTGAAAATTTCTTATCTTGAGATTAAAACGTGATTTATCAACAAACTAATATCATAACATCAAATGGACAGAGAAGAATTGAAAAAGCTCTATAATACTCCGGCTAATTTGAGATTAAAGCATATTGCTCTTTGCGTTATCGGCGTAGCTATTGCCATTCTGATTAGTCTAATATTCTTAGCAGATAAGGTTTCATGGCAATTATGGTACTTTATGCGCGGATGTGCCGGAGTATTGGCAATCATATTTGCCATTATAGTGAGTATTCTTGTCTACCGTGTGAACAGAGCTTATATTACAGGAAAATGGCGTAATAAAAAATGAAGTATCTTATTTTATTAATGTTTGGGTTCCCCATGGATGTAGAAGTGTTCTTTGTCTGATGCGGTTGCGGGATTTTGCATCACGATTACTCTTGTGATTTCATTCTCATAAAATTTTCCAGGCTGGTCAGCGGGTGTGAGATGTCTGAACTCATGTTTATGGCTCTTGATAAGAATTATATTGACACGACTACATTTGATGTCATTCAACCGGCTATAAACTATTATCTTAAAGAAGGAACGTCCGATCAGAAGGAAAGAACCTATTATTATCAGGGACGCATATTCATGATACAGTCCCGAATGGTGATGATTGCTTGATAATTAACCAAGATTTTTGATAAAAGTTTTTTTGACTGTCTATTAAGCTGATTATGTGATAAATTTGTTGTATCTTTGTACTTAAATTAGAAATAAGAAGATAAAACTATGGCAATGACAATTAAAACATCCCCCGAGCTTTGGGGTGAGGATGCAAGAATCTTTACCGAGGAAGCGGAGCGCAATGGAAAATTGCCTACGCCAAAGCTCTCGGAATCCCAGCGTAAGGTGCTTTCCACCATGTTGGACAGTGCCAAGAATATTATATTCCCTCCCCGCAAAGGCTGACAATGGCAGATTATATTTTCGTAGACAACACCTTCATGGTGCCTTATACCAAAGAGGTCGCAGATTACTGTGACCCTTTTTCTTGTGGCGATGCCGACCTTGACGATTTTTTCAGTCATGATGTGTTTCTCTACGAGGAAGAACTGCTTGGTAAAACGTACTGTTGGATAAATAAAGATAATCAGCATGAAATTGTGGCGATTGCTACTCTTTCCTACGACGGCATAAAGACCTATACCCTTGATAATCCTTCCCGGAATGCTCTCCAACGCAGGATACCTCAGCCCAAACGACATCGTAGTTATCCTGCAGTACTGATTGGTCGTCTTGGTGTGAATAAGGCATTTCAGGGACATGGATTGAATATTGGCACTCAGCTTATGGATGCCCTCAAATACTGGTTTGTGGATGAGAATAATAAGGCAGCATGTCGTTATATGCTCGTGGACGCCTACAACATCGATTCAACTATCCATTATTATCTCAAGAATGGATTTAAGCCTCTATATAAGTCAGAACAAAGCGAAAAGGACGCTTTCGGAATATCCGAAGACGATGTTTTGCGAAGCCGTGTCATGTTCTTCGACTTGAAGATGATTACTGCATAGATATCTGTTTTTTTCTGCATTTTGACACAGTCTCTTATTGATTAATGCTTGGGTTCCGCGTGGATATAGAAGTGTTCTTTGTCTGATTCGGTTGCGTCGGCTATGAAATTTTTCAAGTCGGTTTTGAGATCTTTTTTCTTGGGGAAGAAGAGGTTGACATTGAGATTATCCCTTTGCCCAAAAATTTGGTACATCCCATTGATGTCTGTAGTCCCTTTCGCCTTATGGAGAGAGGTTTGCTGTCCTAACCAACATCCTTCACAATACTCAATAGAAACGGGAATATTGGCTAAAGGTTTTCCGGAAGTAGAGGTTATTACTCCGGTGACAATGACGCTTGTTGGAGTAGGGGCAGGGATGAAATCACCAGAGCTATGGTCAGAGATATGATGAATGTTCTGAGTGAAAATGATCTTGCCATATTAGACCCCATTCCCCAATATTTGTTAACGCTGGGGCCGCAGGTCTCTGAGCGATTTTTGTCTTGAGATGAAGGAGC
>CAMTMX010000115.1 GCA_947073495.1 uncultured Porphyromonadaceae bacterium | reverse complement strand
ACTCTGATGTCATTTTTGCAAAGGCTGATGCCTCTGCACGTTGAGTAGCACTCAAAAATTATTTAGGACAATATTGGGTAAATATCCCAACTATTATCTATTGATTTAAGCTTTACCTTTTTCTTTCCCCCGGCAGCCTCAAGGATTAACTCGTGAGAAAAATGATCAGCCTTGACATATCTGATTTGTCCGGTAAAAATTTTAGACAGTATATTTTGATTCTTTCTTTTGGCTGTAAATACAACCTTTCGAGCTCCTTTAATTTTTCTCGAGACATAATATGTCCCCGGACCACTCATTTCTATTCGGCTCAACTTAATTATAGGAAATATTATCCGCTTTAGGGCAAAAATCCATATAATCACAGCTACAAGAAGAACAATACCAAACCAAAACAAAAATGTTTTCAGTGGATTCCAGACTTTTGAATATTCCGTACGCAATGTAGTCTCTCCATATTTATCCAATGGTTGACTGTTAATCATATCAATAGATATTACTTCATCTGGAACTAATCTGAAATAACGTTTACCTTCTTTTGCCTCATGATTAAATACCAATTGTAGAATAGCAGAATCATTAGGAGTGACTAAAAAAGACATCGTTTCACTTATATCATTCCCATTAAACCAAACACGGTAATCTTTAGGTTGATTTTCCTCTGTCTCTATTTCAAAAGAGACTTGAGAGTTTGGAAGCTGATTCTTAAAAATAGGTGACAAATCCCATTCTATCACCTGGTCATTTGACTCGGAACTCCATAAAAAAGAATCATGCCATTTTGCTCCGGGCGTAACTATTTCATCAACACCATCTGCAAGAGTAAGACTTGTCTTTATCTTATCTGAAATATTAACTTTCAAAGAAGGATTGGCGATAAAATATCTCTTGTCTGCACATTGTATAGAAATTGGGAGTCTATAGTCTTCTCCTTTTAAAATTTGATGTAATTCTTCAGTAGAAAGTCCATTTTTAGGTTTTAAAGACAATAATATCTTTCCGTCTTTTGCTTTACCTCCTTTTGCGATAACATCAAAATAGCTATCGTTATTATTGACAATAATAGAATATTCTCCTGGAAGGCTAAACGATATTTCATATTGCTTATCAAGTTCTTCTATGTTAGCATAGACATCAGATGATATGTCCGCAATCTGAGGTATTACATTCCCTTCACATTGCACTACAAATGCATCAGGACATTTATCTATAGCACTTTGAATAACAGGATTTATAACTCCCTCCGTCAATGCAACATAAAAAAGTCTGCAATTTTTATGATTCCGGCACCACTCCCTTATTGTTTGAGCCACTTTCTCCGGAGAATCTCCACCATTGGGCATACCATCTGTCAAAAGATAAATTTTATTATCTTTATTGATGTCTGTTTTATCAAAGCCCAATTTAAGAACATCAGAAATATGTGTATATCTTGCTTGGGAAATATAGTTATCAAATGATTTTTCTATATTTTTCTTTTTGCTTTGATACTGAGATTTATCAAAAGAGAAAACTTCATAGGGATTATCTCCGAAAGGAATAACAGTAAATGAAGAGCCAGGGATTTCTGTCTGAGTTTGAATTGTTGTATTAAGCGCATCTTTAGCCGGTTCCCAAAGTTTTGCAGACCTCATCGAACCAGTACAATCAAATAGGTAAATATTGTTCCTTTCTTTCTGGGAATATACGATATTAATATTAATTAATATCATTAAAAAACACACAAGAACCTTTACAATAGGTCTTTCCAAAACCTTTTGTGACATAATACATTCTTTATATCTCATATTCGATATACTCATTTCAATGATGTATTTATGGCAAATAACTTTATCAAAGTAATTTTCTGTCTCTAAATTGCAAATATAACAAGTTTTTCTCAAGAGTTTACAAAACATGTTGAAAAACATAAAATAATGGTTATGAATCTTTATCTCTTCCCCACATTTTCCGGTTCCATGGGACTCTGTCGTCTTATTTACCCCGTTCTATGGGACTCTGGTCGCAACACTTACCCGGTTCTATGGAGCTCTGGTCGTAACACTTACCCGGTTCTATGGAGCTCTGGTCGTAACACTTACCCTGTTCTATGGGACTATGGTCGTAATATAATTTATGTTTCAGGAGACAGGCAGGGAATCACATTAGAAACTTGCCGATATCGGCAAGTTTTGCCTTATTTTCAACTGCATTTAATCAATAGAACTTGCCGATATAATGGTTGAGTTGCAAAAAAGGACAGTCTGCGATTGAGCAAACTGTCCTTTCTTTATTATTATCTCGTATATTACTAATTACTCATTACTCATTGCTAATTAGCGGAGGGTGCTTTGGTCGTCAACTGCGGACGCGATGTATCGCGTCCCTACATATGGCTGAGGTCTGTTTCAAATTATTCTTAAACCATATCCCCTAAACCCTAAACTATAAACTGTTAGACGTTGAAGCGGAAGTGCATGATGTCGCCGTCGTTGACAACGTATTCCTTGCCTTCTACCGACATCTTGCCTGCCTCTTTCACGGCGTTTTCTGATCCGAGTGTCACAAAATCATCATATTTGATCACCTCGGCACGGATGAAACCTTTCTCAAAATCAGTGTGGATGATTCCTGCAGCCTGAGGTGCTTTTGTTCCGCGAAGGAATGTCCACGCCCGCACTTCGTCAGCTCCTGCCGTAAAATAGGTCTGAAGGTCGAGAAGAGCGTATGCGGCACGGATCAGGCGGCTCACACCGCTCTCTTTCAACCCGATCTCCTCAAGAAATTCGGCACGCTCCTCGGCAGTCTCAAGTTCCGCGATATCGCTTTCTGTGGCAGCGGCAACAATCATGATCTGAGAGGAATCTCCCTTCAAAGCCTCTTTTACCTGCTCCACATATTTGTTGCCTTCAACGGCGGAGGCATCGTCTACATTGCAGACATAAAGCACCGGCTTATTGGTAAGGAGGAATAGATCGTGAGCGAAACGCTGCTCATCCTTTGTCTCGAACTGCACGCTACGCGCAGGCTTGCCCTGCTCGAGGGCGTCCTTAAATGCCTTGAGCACCTCTGCCTGTAGCTTGGCGGTCTTGTCTCCACCGGTCTGTGCAGCCTTGAGAGTCTTTGAAAGACGGGCATCGACAGTCTCCAGGTCTTTAAGCTGAAGTTCATAGTTAATGATCTCCATGTCGCGGACAGGGTCCACATTCCCGTCAACATGGGTGATATTGTCATCGTCGAAACAACGCAACACATGGAGGATAGCGTCTGTTTCACGGATATTTGCAAGGAATTTGTTGCCGAGTCCTTCACCTTTCGACGCACCTTTCACGAGTCCCGCGATATCGACAATTTCGACAGTGGCAGGCACCACACTGCGCGGATTACACATCTCCACAAGTTTGTTAAGACGTTCGTCAGGCACTGTGATCATACCCACGTTAGGCTCGATCGTACAGAAAGGGAAGTTTGCTGACTGAGCCTTGGCGTTGCTCAGACAGTTGAATAGGGTGGATTTGCCGACATTGGGCAGACCCACTATACCGCATTTTAAAGACATTATTCTTACCTATTTATTAATTTGTTGCAAAATTAATAAATAAGCACCGATTCCGCAAAATGAGTTTAAAGTTAATGCATAACTGAATTTAATTCATAATGCATAATTCACAATGCACAATGCATAATGCATAATTCATAGTACCAATTAACCTGTTCTTCAATTATGCATTGTGCATTGTGAATTATGCATTGATTATAATCACCAGGGCACGTTGCCGGTGCGGGTATAAAGATAGGTCACCACCTGACCGCCGTTGGTCTGCCACTGCAGCCATAGGCTATTTTCGCTGTCGGTAAACCAATAAGCCATCGTGGAAGCACCCCCCGATTCGTATTGAATGTTTATCTGATAGTTCGTAGTGTTTGAATTTGAACGCTGGCAATAATATGCCATGTCTTCCGAAAGTGGCTGGGAATTGCGATAATAGTAATATCTGCCATGACCTCCGCCATAAAAATCAAGATAGTTGGTGTCATATTTTCCTACCGGCGAAGAATTAGCCTGCACGAGTTCCCATGCTCCGTCAAGACGTGTGTCATAAAAATAATTCGATCCCCAACCGGGAGGAGGGGAGTAAGGCCAGTAATCGTCGTCAGTACAGCTGTTAAGCAACAAAGCGCTTCCTCCCGCAATGCACGCGAGAGTCAAGCCGATCAAAAAAGAATTCCTTTTCATAATTTTGAATGTTGAATTTTAGTTAGATTTCCGTTGTTTGTTGAATGTTTATATTTTATGTTGCATGAAGGATTGAGCAAGTTCTCACAACTCAAAACCTCACAACTCACAACTCCGGAAGTATCTTCAGATTGTATGAGTCTATTTCCTTGCCGCCGAAACAAATCTCTATCTTGACCTGATCCTCAGGTCTTATCCTGTTATGCATCATAGCCATCAAATTATATAGCTATAACGCCCCTATCCCAATTTAGTTTAACCGTTTCCCGTTTCCCGTAAAAGGATCATTAAACATATCCCATCCACCTATCCACCATTCACTTAAACTATTATTCTTATTTTATTTTTTTAGACTGCTTTAAATTCTCTATAATTGCCTCTTCAATTTCTTTTGGTGTAATATCATATATTGGAGCAAGCGATGAAAACGCAGCATCAGGTAAAAATCTGTCTGATCGTGTAATCATTGCCATTAAATTTTTAGATTTTAATCTATGACCCGAATATTTAAGAGCAAGCTCTACCATCTCTTGTAAATCTTCACCTGCCTTCAACAATGAATATATATCGTAATAATCACGGAATTTGCTTCTTCTAAGCATAACTTCCATTTTCATAGCTCCAATCGATTGTTTATCTGCAAGTCTAATATTATTATAAAAATTGATTTCTTCCTTAACCGGTGAGTAATTTGGATTAGCATAAAATGATATCTTGACTCCATTCACAACAAATTCTACATGGTCAATATCTAAAATATCACATTTCTCAACGTTCCCGATTGTTTCCAATTCTTTCTTAATTCCATGCCAATCTACTTCTCTTTTTTCATTTTTATAAGTTCTCCATGACATAAAATCTAAATCTTCACTCAGACGCGTACCTAATTGGAGTGATAATGCAGTTCCCCCTACCAACACATAAGATTTTATACACTCCAATTTTGAAATAGATTCAAATATCTCTGATGTTTTTACAGAAAGTCCTTTCATAAATTACGAATAAAGGGAGTTAATATATCTTGTCTGAATAGATTTAATATAAGAATCGGGCCGCTTTGCATTAAAATAATACCATGCAAAAAAGCGGTTGAGGGTAAATAAATAGTCTCCCTCCGGCACCAAAAACTTTTTCCATGCATTTTTTATTTTTTGCATAGAAAATATTGTAAACAATTGGTCAATATCAGGCAAATCAAGATATCTCATTGTCATTGCTATGAATTGATCATCCTGAAGACTTTCCGGTGTTATTAAATTAGAATCGTATGACCAGAAAGCATTTTCCCTTTTGAACTTTTCAAAAAGGGTCTTCTTTATTTCATCACGATATGCATTTTTATCAACCACAATGCAAATATAATATTTTTCAATTAAAATTAAAACAATCCAAATTATATGCATGACTTACTTAATAGTATCAGTTTCCGATTGTCCGTTGTCAGTTGAAAGAATCGCCCATTGAAAAAGATTACTTATTACTCATTGTTTTCAAATACTCTGCCCAGTTCCAGCAATTGGATTTATCGGCAATCTTTTCGAAAAGACGTTTTCTTGAATTGGCTATCCCTTACGGTAATGAGGCTTCCTGTCATATCCTTATAAAGGACTGTAAAACACCGTCATTAAAATATTACATCCTTTTGTTCTTTTACCCATCTTTTATTCTTTTGTTTAAAATCTCCCTGCGAGCGGTGATTAAAAATCCTCCTAAAAGGCTCAAATACACACTATTTAGCCAAGTTCCTTACACAATATTATCCGCTCACTATAGTTGTATAATTAACATAGTTACAACTTTTTAATAAGTATCACGCCATCCACACTATCATTAAAAACTAAATCATGAAACGTATATTTAGTGGAATATTGTTAACAACCGTTACCCTACTGTCATGTAAAAGATCCGGTGATAACCGAACTTATGATTTTTCATGGGTTGATACTACCAGAATGTCGGAGAAAACAGGCATAATGCCTGTTTTCTCCAAAAATGCCACTTGTATTAACCTGAAAGATTTAAACCTTGAACATGGCACAAAACTCAGCAATATCGCTGACAGTGTGAATATCATTCAGCTTGAAACCTCCACGGAAAACATAATCGGGAAAATTGAAAAAATATCGTTACAGAAAGATAAGATATATATCCTTGACCGAATGAAAAATCCGGGAATATATGTATTCTCTGACACCGGGAAATATATCTGCAGGATAGGGCAGAAAGGTCCAGGACCGGAGGAATATATCGAACCTACCGATTTTGACATTTATGGAGATTCCGTTTTTATACTTGACCAATTTAAGGCAAAATTGCTCATCTATTCTACTGACGGCACTTTTATCTCCGAAGCAAGACTTCCTATTATCGCCACCGGAATCTCTGTAGTAAACGATTCTACCTTCCTATTCAATTCGATTGATGCTGACAATTCTCATCTCGGGGAATACGCCGGCTGTAATCTTTTCACGACCGACCAGGATTTCAACATTGTAAAAGCAGGATTCAAGAGGAAACATGGATTATACACAAGTGTGTGGATTCCATCTAATTTTATCAGATCAGGAAAAGGCACCAACTATCATCCCGCTTTCGGAAATACAATCTATAATATAACCCCCAATGGTGATATATATGCCAATTATATTATTGATTTCGGTAATAGGGAACTACCTGAAAAATTTACGTATGAGGAAAACTGGTCTGAATTCATCAGTGATGAAATTCAAAAAAGGTATCTCATATTTCCTGGTGACTTCGTAACTTCTGACAACTGGCTCCTTTTTGAGTTCTTGGATAATCATGAGAGCCGGTTCTGCTATCACAATAGGCTCAGTGGGAAAACGCTCCTCACCTACGGGTTCGGGAATGATATAAACGACATTCCCGTTGGTAAATTTTATGCTTCAAAAGGAGACACGTTAATTTCTGCAATCTCTTCAGATATGATTGAATTATGGAGAGATAACATGCCAGAAAATGACCGAGAGATCATTCTTTCAGGTAAATACTACAATCTTATCAGAAACATGACCTCAGATAACAACCCCTTATTACTACTAACAAAACTAAAATCCAAATAAACAATATGAAATTTTTACATTATATGATAATTTTATTATTGATAATGTTATTGTCATGTACCGATAACAAAATTAAAGAACATGTTTTAATAATGAATGACTCACCCATCAATATGAATTTAACAAATTGTCATACTAAATATCTCGGGAAAGATACGGTCTTACCCAATACTGATAATTATAAATTGGTTGTTTTTATTGACAGTCTAACTTGTTCAACATGTTTTTTATCTCATTTAGTTGATTATTATGAGATAAACGACAGTTTGCAAAATGTAAATGGAAGTACCATCATAGTTATTAATCCAAAATCATCACAAATAAATGAAATTAAATCCCTTCTAAAATATGAACGTCATCCATTATGGTGCATTATAGATGAACACGCAAAATTTTTGAAATTGAATCCACATATACCATCGGAACGAAGATTCCATACTTTTTTACTTGATAACAATAATAATGTAATTCTTATTGGAGACCCAACTAAAAATCGTAAAATTAAGAATATGATCTATAACACACTTCAATATTAGCATGTAGCACAAAGGAGAATGGTGCAGACTTGGCTCCGGAATACCTGCTCTCTTTGCCGGAGGCATAAATTAAATCCCCTATGCATAACCGACCACTTAATCCAGAGGTTATGCAAAGGGGATTTCTTAGAGAGTGTTACTTAAAACTAATTCTACCAGATTGATGGGATCGTATAGATTTCAAGTTCTTTTATCTTGAGATTGTTGCCTCTGATGGAAAACGGAACCGGGTTGGCAGGAAGATCCCTCGGCATAGAATAAGAGAAAACTCCTCCGTCTACAAACACCTCTGCCGACGTCCTGTCTATCCATATATCCGTGGTAAGTTCCATAGATGTCGGATCCTGGGGGGAATAAAAATATCCATTCAACCTCGTGCCGTTCATATCATAATCCACCAACCGCTGATCCGCAAGACTCAAGGACGCATCCGTGGCATGAGAAAGGGCAAAAGTGACTTTCACACGAAGCCCGTCTTCAAAACCGGAAAAACCGCGCAATATATCCTCAGCCTCCTGTTGTGTCAGTCCGCTCCATTTCCCTTTTGACTCACAAAGAGCCTCAATCTCACTTACAGGATTGCTTACAAGACGCGGTCCCTCCTTGGTGGTCTGCAACTTAAGTTCAACCGGCATAAGCATCATTCCGTTGAAATTCATTCCGGGATGACCGATACGCGACCAACCTATCTGAATGCGCCTTCCATCAGAGGCAGGGATATTATTGAATGTCTGAGCGGCATACCCCGTGCCTGCTGTAAACACATGTTTCCCTGAACACGGAGTGAAAGTATATCCGTCGAAATCTCCAAGCATATATGTGCCGGAAGCGCCATACATCACCCACATTGTGTTGTCGGGGTTTCCATCCACGGGAAGCTCAAACAGTTCGGGGCATTCCCAGAATCCGGTCACATGGCTGGAATAAGTCCAGTCTTTCAGATTGTTACTCGTATATATTGAATGGCCGTCACGCTCGTTAAGCACCATAACCCAATGATCATCATATCGGAACATTTTGGGATCCCTGGTGTCGCGTGTATTCCACTTTTTTCCGCTGTCGATCACCGGATTGCCATCATATTTCTTAAATGATCTGCCATTGTCGAGACTATAGGCGATACACTGTCTCTGACCTTTGTCGCCGTCGGCAGTGTATGCCACCACCATTGGCGAAGTCCCCGATTTACCGAATCCAGACGTATTTTCATAATCGATTACAGCAGAACCTGAAAACATAGTGCCGATAGTATCAGGACGTAGTGCCACCGGAAGTTCTTTCCAGTGTACGAGGTCAAGGCTAACAGCATGTCCCCAATGCATATTTCCCCAGTCGCGTTCGTAGGGATTGTGCTGATAAAACAAATGATATTCACCATCGTTCCATATCAAACCATTCGGGTCATTGATCCATCCGTTTCTGGTGGTAAAATGGAATTGAGGACGGTTTTTCTCCTTGTAGAAATCTGCTCCGCCACGGATTGTATCCGCCTGATAGATTTTGTCAATCCCTTTTAGATTGTCGGGGTAAGAAACTTTTATTTTCTTTCCTTTGTAGGCAGACAGATCCGCAAATACCCAATAATCCGGATGGTCAGACGCCAGTCGGATATCAAGTGGCATAGGGGATTCCCCGGGAATCTCCACATTAAAACGGACTCTCTCACACTTGTGGGAAACAGGGATATTAAGATAGTGTTTTGTCACTTTAAATGTTGTCTCCGCAGCCGTTGCCGTGAGCATTGACAAGGCAAGACAACCTGCCGATATTGTATTTCTTGTGTTCATTGGTATTAATTATATTCAACTTTCGCATGCGAAAGTTGAGGGTTATGAGGTTATAAGGTTAAAAGGTTAATCTACAATTGTGGATAGATT
>CAMTMX010000114.1 GCA_947073495.1 uncultured Porphyromonadaceae bacterium | reverse complement strand
AGAGGCGGAGCTGCAGAACCACTCTGCAGATGCAACAATGGAGCGACCTACGACTGTGGGTGCCTTGACGACTGTACTTGCAATGGTCCGGGAAGTAGTCTGGTCTGCTCATGTAATAGCACTCAAGGTGATTCGTCACAGCCTCCGGTGTGTACAGGTACAAACGGCAATAACCTTACATAAACGTACCTTCACCTGTCTGTATGCCGGACATATGTCCGGCATACAGATTAACATCCATTTAATTATGTAAAAGATAAGGTTTATATCTTTATTCCCATAAAATAATGAAGGAAATGAGAAAGATGAATCTTATTAATTATCCATCATTAATTTAGTTGACCGCATGAGCAAATTTATCCATTTTCATTTATCCTGTATCATTCTATGCTGCATACCGTTTCTCTGTCAGAATATGTACGGTGCCGGAAGTGACCCCGTCGTTGTCCCTATTCAGACCCCCAATATTAACACCGGCGACACAATCCGGAATTCCAGGGATTCCGTTGAAACCACCCTACAGGAAGTCGTCATAGAGGCGGACAGGATTATCATGAAAGGAAAGACCACCATGCTGTTTCCGACAAGACGCGACAAACGGTTCGCAGCCGGTGGAATAGACGTGCTCTGGAACATGAACATCCCCGACATAATTATAGACCCCATGACCCGGAACGTGACCGTTGGCGGGGAAAGCGTGGCGATGTTCATCGACTTCCAGCCCGCCTCCGACCAACAGATGAGCAACATCAGACCACAGGATATCGAGCGCATCGACATAATCCGCTCCCCCGACGACCCACGTTTCCAGAACGCGAGGGTCGTGGCGAACTACATACTGAAAAAATATCTTTACGGAGGCTACACGAAGCTCGACGGCACCCAGATGTTCACCCCATACAACGGGAAATACAACCTGTATTCCAAATTCTCATATAAAAAGATGACATACGATATCTCGGCAGGGACCTCATATTTCAATGAAGGGAACGAGATACGCAACAAGACCGTGTCCCATTATTCCTTCTCCTCAGGAAACCTTGAAAGGAGTTCCTCCGTCATTGATTTCAAAAGCAGGTCGGTGATCCCTGTGGTGACAGGAAGGGCGGTCTACAATTCCAGGTCCGTATCGATCTCCAACACCGTGGGGTTCAATTACAATAGGGAACATCCATCCCGGAATCGATCCGAAGTAAAATATTCGGGCATCTTTGAATCAGCCACATCCGACACCCACTCCGACTCCCGGAACAAGGGGGTCACATGGAACGGCAATTACTACTTCGCCCTCCCTTCAATGTGGTCGCTCAATTTCAACGGGAATTTCAACTGGTCGGAAAACAGCTCATCCTCAACCTACACCCTCCAAAACTATACTCCGATTATAAACGACATCTCCGAGAGGCTGGTCAACACATCCGGGTTCCTGAACCTGGGGAAAAAGCTGGGCAGACATAACCTCAACATATTCGCAGGAGGCGGATGGTCGCGCAACAAACTCGACTACGTTTCATCCAACGCCACGCCACTTTATTACCGCGAGGCATACGGACAGGCGGGGGTCTCCATGAACATAGGGCTGAACAATGTCAACCTGAGCCCGAGTGTCAGGCTCAGCCTTTCGTCTCAAAAAATAAACGGTATGGAATTCACACGATGCCTTCCAAAAGCGTTTGTCCCGTTTTATATCCAACTCGGGAAAGTGCAGTCGCTCAACGGCTCGTTCGAGTTCGCGATAGGGAACGCCAACACATCAGACCTCAGCCCCGTGCTTGTTCGCAGGAATGAGGTTGACGCCGTCAGGGGGAACGAGAACCTCGATTCATACACGTTCTACAACTCAAGGCTGGGATACAGCCATTATTTCGGACCATGGCTCCGGGCACGCGCCGACGTCTCTTTCAATTTTCAGAACAACATAATTGTTCCAGTCTACAATGAGGAGATGTCTCCGGATGGCACTCCCATGATGGTGCGCGACGTGACCAACGACGGATCGATATCCACCACCAAGTTTACCCTGAACCTGTCTGGAGAGTATTTCCAGAGGAAACTTACAGTCAATCTCTCTGCCGGGGCGCGATATTTCGCCCAGCGAGGGGAAAGGAGAAGGGATGTGTGGGCGCCCGATTTCAATATCAATGCCTCATACTATCTCGGTGATTTCAGGATAAGCGCATATTTCGTTCCTGAAACTACCGGATACAGTCAATGGAATGACCTAAAGAACGCGGTATGGTTCTACATCAGCGGGTCATGGTCATGGAAAGACCTGTATGTCGACCTCAGAATCTCCAACCCCTTCAGGAAATCCTACAGATCCGGCTTGATGGAATTCAATAGCGATGCCTTCTCCACTGAAAAGGTGCTTCGTAGCAATGCCTATTATCAGGCTGCAAGACTGACTGTCTCCTATTCTTTCGGCTACGGCAAGAAGCTTGACCGCCGCGACGAAGTGCGTGACATCGGCGGATCTCATTCGATCATTCTTAAGTAAGTGTATGTTTACGTTAAAGGGTGCATCCCTGTATGCGGTGAGGGGAGTCCTGCAAATATTTCCGAATGTCTGTTGAATTACATGGATTGACATGAGAACACGCGACTATATCCGTCAGAAGGACTCGATGCAGTGCGGGGTGGCGTGCCTGGCGATGGTGTGCCGCATCCTCGGGGCGCAATACTCGCTGGAGTTCCTCACCGGTTTCTGCCACGCCACAACCGAGGGGGTATCGCTCAAAGGGATGAAGGACGCCGCCTCCAGGCTCGGGCTGGACTCCATGGCGTGCCGCTCCTCTATCGGCGAGCTTACAAAATGCCCCCTCCCCGCCATACTCCACTGGAACCAGAACCACTTCGTCGTGCTCCACAAGATTTCACGCAGGGGCGAACGGTTCCATATCGCCGATCCCGGAAAGGGGATGTACACTCTCGACAGGGACGAGTTCTCATCCCGTTGGCTGAGCACCCACTCCGGGGGCGAGGAGAAAGGGATCGCAATGTTTTTCGAACCCACAAAAGATTTCGGTAAAATAAAGGAACGGGAGGACGGGGAACGGCGATCCTTCCGGTTCCTCGCCGGATACCTCCGCCAGTACCGACGCTATTTCCTCCAGATCTTTATCGGGCTTCTCCTCGGGTGCGTCCTCCAGCTCATATTCCCTTTCCTGACACAGTCTATAGTCGATATCGGCATACACCACCGCGACATCGGGTTCATCTGGCTCGTGCTCCTCGGCGAGCTCATGATCGTCATAGGGAGAACCGCCACTGACTTCATACGACGGTGGCTCCTCTTGCACATTTCCATGCTCATAAACATATCGCTCGTCAGCGACTTCTTCATAAAGCTACTGAAGCTCCCAATGTCGTTCTTCGACACGAAGCTCACTGGCGACCTTCTCCAGCGCATGGGCGACCATTCACGCGTGCAGTCGTTCCTCACAGGGCAGGTGCTCAACATCGTCTTCTCCATCCTCAGTTTCCTGATTTTCGGGGTCGTGTTGCTCATCTACAACATGACGGTCTTCCTTGTCTTCCTCGCCGGGACGGCGGCTTACTGCGGGTGGACCGTGCTCTTCCTCCGCCGCCGGAAGGTGCTCGACTACGAGCTCTTCGAGCAGCAGGCGATAAACCAGAACCGCACATGGCAGTTCATAACCTCGATGCAGGAGATCAAGCTCCAGGACTGCGAGAGGAGGCGCCGGTGGGAGTGGGAGGACACCCAGGCTGACCTCTTCGCCGTGCAGATGAAGTCACTGAAGCTCCAGCAAACACAGGAGGCGGGGAGCATTTTCATAAACGAGGTCAAGAACATACTCGTGACGGTATTCGCCGCCGCCTCGGTCATAAACGGCTCGCTTACATTAGGCGGCATGCTCGCCGTACAGTATATCGTGGGGCAGCTGAACTCCCCGGTGTCGCAGCTCATATCGTTCATTTATTCGGTGCAGGACGTGAAGATATCGCTCGAGCGCATAAACGAGATACACTGCGGGCGCAACGAGGAGCCGGAGCAGGGTCGCAGGGAGCGTTATCCCGTGGCAGCGGCTGACAGGGACACCGGTGAAAAGCCTGACCGGTCGATCGTGTTCGACGGCGTGGCGTTCAGGTACGACCCGCACGCGCTGAAGAACACCGTAGAAGGGATATCGTTCATAATACCGGAAGGTAAGGTCACGGCGATTGTCGGGGCGAGCGGAAGTGGGAAGACGACGCTCATAAAGCTGCTGTTAGGCTATTACCCCGTCTCGGAGGGGATGGTCAGGATAGCCGGGGAGGATATAAACACCTACGGCATGAAATGGTGGAGAAGACGCTGCGGTGTGGTGATGCAGGACGGCGTAATATTCTCGGAGTCGATAGCGCGCAACATAGCCGTCGACGACGGTGAGATAGACACTGCACGCCTCGAGGAGGCGGCGAGGATAGCGTGCATACACGACTACGTGATGTCGCTGCCGCTTAAGTATGACACGAAGGTCGGCAAGGACGGCAGGGGCCTCAGCCAGGGGCAGAGGCAGCGCATACTGATAGCCAGGGCGGTCTACCGCAACCCGGACTACATATTCCTCGACGAGGCGACGAACTCGCTCGACGCGAGGAACGAGAGGGAGATCGTTGCGAACCTCGCGGAGTTTTACAGGGGTAGGACGGTGGTGGTCGTGGCTCACAGGCTCTCGACTGTCAGGGACGCCGACAGGATAATAGTGCTCGACTCCGGAAGGGTGGTCGAGACGGGGGACCACGCCTCGCTTATCGAGAAGAAGGGAGCCTACTACACCCTCGTCAAAAACCAGCTCGAACTCGGAAGCTGAATCAAGATCAATGCATAATCAATTAGTAATTAGCAATTAGTAATTAGCAATTAGTAATTAGCAATTAGTAATTAGCAATTAGTAATTAGCAATTAGTAATTAGCAATTAATAATTAGTAATTTATAAAAGGCAATTGTTAATTAATAATTGCTAATTGCCAATTGATTTAACGACCAACGACCATGGACAACATAGAGACAAGAAGCGAGAAAGTCAGGAAGCTTCTCGGGGAGAAGCCTTCCCGTCTGATAAGATGGGGCACTGTCATAATAACCATAATTTTCATACTGCTGATTGCGGCGGTGTCGCTGCTACCTTACCCTTATTCCGACGGGGAGACTATACTCAACCACATATTCTAATTTTACATCATCCCTAATCGTGACTGATTATGATAGCATACATAATCCAATCATTTAATTTATGTTTATTTCACCATTAATGGTTAGGAATTTGTAATCAGCAATTGGATAAGAGGAAGTTTTAGAGGAAGTTTTAATAGGTTTAGTCATATCCCTTATCCAATTGCTGATTATTTACGCAAGCTCACTTAAGGTTAGAAGGTTAAGGGGTTAAAGGGTTATATCTATAGATAATGTCCAACGAATCCGGATGTCTTTCCACAATTGGAGATTAACCTTATAACCTCATAACCCTCAGCTTTCGCAAACGAAAGTTGAATTTTCAATCTGATCAAATCATTCATAACCTATAACTTCATTACCGTTAACGACAATTCATTTTGTAATTCAAAGATATTTATTAATTTTGTAGGCATCTACGAGAAGTGTGGACAAGGTTGCTGTGATATATGGCTGGCATTTGTTCATTGTATTTGTCGTAAGTACATAACAAATAAGCTGCTTTCACCTAATTTGACAAATGAAACTCCTCCCGAAATATCATCTTCTATTTATTGTCCTGTTGGCTATTTCCATACTTACCGGTTGCAGCTCGGAGCCTGATCCTCGTCTTGAGCGGATCGACAGGCTTTCGGAGAAGGATCCCGGTCTCGCCCGCGCCGCTCTCGACAGCATCGACCGGGAGACGCTCATCGCTCCCGACCGTCATTTCCATAACCTGCTCGACATAAAAATTGATGACAAAAATTACGTAAGACACACCTCCGACTCTCTCATCCTCGATGTGTTGGACTACTATTCCTCACATAAAGACTCACCCCGTTATCCCGAAGCCCTCTACTACGCCGGAAGGGTCTACTCCGATAAGGGGGACTATCCAACCGCCCTTGAATATTTCCAACAGGCACTACGGCTTGTTGGTAGCAATGATAATGAAAAAGCCAAGATACTTTCTCAGACTGCCGAAATTCTTTTACGGCTGCGCTTATATGACCGGGCAAAAATCCACCTGTCAGAATCGATAGATATCAGCTTAGCTAACGGAAATGGAAGCAACCTATATTCCGACATGAACATGCTGGGGTTCATCTATAATAAAACCGGCAATGTGGATTCCGCATTGATGATATATGAAAAGGTTTTGAATAATGTTGACACTGCAGCAACAGGACAACGCATCGAGGCAGCAGTATCCATTGCCTCGATTGAAACGCAAATGGGGAATTTCCATAAAGCAGTACCGATGGTCAGGCATGCCATTGTCAATTCCGATTCGATATCCAGAAATTTTGTTCTTGCCAATGCAGCCTATGTATATCTGAAAGCCGGTCTTTATGACACTGCCTACATCTATTCCCATAGGCTTGTTTCTTCCAAAAATCCCGACAACAGGAAAGCGGGATATGCCATAATGCTGTCACCGGCATTGCGCCATTTTTTACCTGCCGATTCAATAGATTACTTTTTCAACGATTATAAGGATGTGCTTGAAGGTTTCTACGACAGGCATGAATCACAGGAGGCTATAGTGAGGCAGTCACAGTATAATTACGACGGGCATGTCCGCGAAAAGGAAAAGGCTCGGGGAGAGGTTTCAACTCTTATGGGGGTATTGTCAGGCTGCGTGATCCTGATTCTTTTGTCCGCGTCAATAATCCTCTATTTAAGAAACAGGAACAGGTTGCAAGGTGTCAGATTGACCGAAACCCTTTCCCGGCTCGCTTATTTTGAAAATATCGCATCCCGCAGGAATCAAGAAAAAACATCTGATCCTGAAATTGACAGTCAGGATGAAAAGGATTCTGATCAAGAAGAAGGGGCTGACAGTCTGTCGGCACCTCAGCATCGTATAACCGATCTTGCAGGCAAAAGGGAACAGCGCCGGCAGGCGTTGCGCGAAAGATTATTGTCGATCAAATGTTCGAAAGAAGATGCCAGACTCGCGTCAGAGCCCCTTGTCTTGACGCCTGTATACTCGCGGCTCATGAATCTGATTGAATCAGACAAGCCTGTTCCGGATAAGGCGGCGTTATGGAAAGAGATTGAAAAAACGGTGCTTTCCCTGTCCCCAAGTTTCAAAGAGAATGTAAGGCTCCTTTGTGACAATAAAGTCTCAATTATGGAATACCGGATTCTGCTTCTCATGAAGTTCTGCCTGTCACCTCTGCAGATAGCCCGTCTGATCAGCAAGACAAAATCGAATGTCTCCTACTATAGGGGCACCCTCGTCAGAAAGCTTTTTGGAGAAAATGACGGTTCCATTGATCTTGATATTTTAATATGGTTATTATAAATATGTTATCAATAAAAAAATTGAACTATTTTTGAACTGATATTTTTGGATTTCAGACGTAAACGGCAATGATTCTATCGACGGGCCTCAGCAGACACTGCAGGAGGTTGTGATAGAAGCAGACAGGATTATCCTGAAGGGTGACACCATCAGGCTCTTCCCATCAAGGCGCGACAAAAGATTCGCTGCCGGCGGTGTCGACGTGCTTGCTAACATGAATATACCTGACATTTCAGTCGACCCCAGAACACATGCCGTAACCACATCGGGTGGCGAGGGGGTGGCTATGTTCATAGATTTCCAGCCCGCATCATCGCAGCAACTCCGGGACATCAGACCTCAGGACATCGAACGCATAGACATCATACGGTCGCCACAGGACCCGCGTTTCCGGAACGCAAGGGTCGCGGCGAACTATATCTTGAAAAAATATCTTTACGGTGGCTACTCAAAGGCTGACGGTTCCCAGATGTTTGCCCCGGACCCTATTACGGCAACTACAGCCTGTATTCCAAATTCTCCTACAGGAAAATGCCCTACGATATTTCTGCGGCGCCTTCCTATTTCAATCTCGGTGACGAATGCCTCAGCGGGAACCGCTCGGAATACTCGTTCCCCTCGGGTGATCTCGAAAGGGTCTCGTCAACGACGGTATTTAAATCGCATGAACACCACCCGCTTTTGTTCTTTTGTCAATATTTTGTTCTTGTGTCCTTCTGTTCAATCAACCACCGGAATTAGGGGTTGTTGCAGAATCAATGCAGAATTTTAACATTTAAATTTAGCAATATATTGCTGATTAACTGCAAAATAATAATAAGCATTGCAGAAATATTCATTCATGTTAAAAAATATTAATATCTTGGATTGCTCCCCCAATCAAGTTAATTTTGTTGTTTAAATACTCTTTTATAGTCTATTATGGCATAACAACACAAGAATAGACCATAATATATCAATATGACCGTTTCTAATTATTCCAAACACATGAAAATTCAGATTTTACCGCTTTTGTGCATTCTCCTTTACTCTACTCTATGTGGGGCAAAAGAAACATGCAGCATTCAGGTGACTGCCTCTGAAGGCACCCATCCGATTGAACTTGTCATCAAACCTTCAGGTCAAGATCCTCAAAACAGCAACTATCGAACAACACTCGCGGAAGGGTCATATCAATGCCGGATAGAGACCGACGAAATTGAACTGTATGAAATAACGGATCTCGGGGAAATTCTGGAAAAGGGGAGCACCCGGCGCTTCGGTTCATTTCTTATCGAAGATGGAGCCGACATAAAAATAACCGTTGACGGCGACAACGTAAACGTTGCATCTACGGGAACTGAATTCAACAAATGGGAAAAGATGCAAAAATCCGTCGGAGAAAAATTCGATCCCGAATTTGCTGCCATTAAAAATATTAAGTATCCAAATGAGGCAGACAAGAAAGAGGAGGAACTTTATAATGCTTATTCAAAATGGACACTTGATTATTACGCTAATAATCCCATGATATACTTTATGCTTGAATTGAGTAGCGATCTTTCGTCATTCCGCCATGAAACACATTCATATTCCGACCGACTTGACCTCTACCACAGCAAATATGAAAATCTGTATCCGGGACACAGCGTGCATCAGCAGATTGCGGATGCAGAATCCAAAGGTTATCAGATATTCGGCAGGAAGTACAACGATTATAAGGTCAGGACTCTTTCCGGAGAAACAGTTAACGGCAGTTCTTATATTGGCGAGGGGTACACATTAGTTGTGTGTTGGGCAACCTGGTGCGCTCCGTGCCGGAAGGAGGCATGTGAGATAATTCCCTTGTATGAGAAATATAAAGATAGGGGATTCACGGTGTTCAGTCTGGCTCGCGAATTTAAATCAACCGACAATCTGAAATCGGCGATAGAAAAAGAGCGGTATCCCTGGGAGACCCTTGTGGATCTTGACGATGAATTTAAGGTCTTTGAACAACATGGTGCAACGAGTTCAGCATTATTCCTTTTAGATCCTGACCATAAGATTATAGCGACCCCATTTTCCGTGGAGGAACTTGATGCCACTCTCCAAAAATATTTAGGGCAATAAACCCATAGTTGTATTAATTATAATATGAATCCAGCCATAAAAATTGACTTAAAAATTCCTTTTTTTGAACTAAATTATTCTCTATTAAAGTAAATTTTATGTTAATTTTGTAAAAAATATAATAATGTGAAAAAGTTATTTATTATTACGCTATTACCTATTCTTGCTTTA
>CAMTMX010000113.1 GCA_947073495.1 uncultured Porphyromonadaceae bacterium | reverse complement strand
TCGAAATGATCTACAAGCCTTAAATTATTTTCAATAATAAAACACCGCAGGTGTCAGATACAGTATGCTGCATACTGTATCTGACACCTGTGGTGTTTTATTATGTGCGATTGCAGATTACATTGCAAAGGCGTTGAACCCGCCATCAACGACGGCTACCGTGCCGGTGACGAATGACGATGCGTCGCTGATGAGATACTGGATTGTGCCGCAAAGCTCTTCCGGTTTGCCAAAGCGCTTGAAGGGTGTCTGACGGATCACGTCCGCGCCACGCTCTGTAAGGCTTCCGTCTTCATTGGTGAGCAACGCACGGTTTTGATTGGTAATAAAGAATCCCGGGGCGATAGCGTTCACGCGTATTTCAGGAGTGAACTTGGTCGCAACTTCATTTGCAAGGAATTGGGTGAAATTGCTTATCCCGGCTTTTGCGGCAGCGTATCCCATCACTCTTGTCATGGGGCGGAATGCAGCCATTGAGGAGAAATTCACCACAGCGCCTTTACCTTTTTCAACCATTGGCTTGAGGAAAATCTGGGTCGGCAGCACACTTCCGGTAAGATTCACACCGAGAACTTTTTGAAAGGCTTCAATGTCGATATCGAAGAAATTTTTACCCGGAGGGATTGTAGCCCCCGGCATGTTCCCTCCGGCGGCGTTCAGAAGAGCGTCGATACATCCGTATTTTGCAAGTATGTCGTCACAATTCTGTTGGAGCACTGCAGCATCGAGAACATCAGTAGTGAGGAACATAGCGTCGCCTCCGGCAGCCAGAATTTCATTTACAATCGTTTCGCCTTCCTCCTTACGGCGACCGAGAATCGCCACCTTCGCCCCTTCAGAAGCGAGATGGCGGCTGATGCATGATCCGAGCACTCCGGTGCCGCCTGTGATCACAACAACCTTATCTTTTACTGAAAACAGTTCGTTCATTTTATTGATTTTTTATTTTGTTTCCGTTGCCACTGTCGCCATCACTCCGGAAATCTCGCCGAGGGCGAGCATCCTACCGTGGAAAGAGTATCCGGCGTTATAACCCATCTTTTCATCCCCAAGCATGAGCGGAGCGTGATCTACACGCATCGGCACTTCCGGACGAGTCTGCTCGAAAATGCGCACCACCTCTATAAGACGGGGATCAAGATGGCTCGATTCCTTGAAATCGCCGTCAGGCATGACCCTGCATATGCGGGCATGGACGAAATGGGTGCGCGTTGCATATTTCTTTGCAAGCTCTACCACATCGTTATGTGCCCCTGCGCTTAAAGAGCCGGCACAGAATGTCAACCCGTTGTGGGGATTCGGCACCGCTTCAAGAAACTTCCGGATATCATCGTCGCATGTCACGATTCTCGGTAGCCCGAGAATCTGCAACGGCGGATCGTCCGGATGCACACACATGTCTATCCCATATTCATCACACACTGGCATTATGGCATTAAGGAAATATGCCATATTGTCGCGGAGTGAGTCAGCGTCTATACCCTCATAAAGTTTAAGAAGGTCACGGAACTTCCCTACAGGGTCAAGATCCGCTTCTGAAATATTTCCGTTGACAAACCCTTGGGTCTTGACAATGATGTTATCCACAAGACGCTTTTCAGCTTCCGGACTCATGATCGGCTTCACTTCCTCATTCATGCGTCGAAGGGTTGCATCGTCATAATCTTTTTCGGCATCTTTTCTCTTTAGAATGTGGATATCGAAATAAGCAAACTCCGCCCGGTTGAAATATAAGTTGGAAGTGCCGTCGGGATTCGGATATTCAAGGTCGGTGCGTGCCCAGTCAAGTACAGGCATAAAATTATAGCAGATAGTCTTCACTCCGGCTTTACCGAGATTCGCAAGGCTTATCTTGTATTTCTCGATCAGTTCGTCACGGTGCGGACCTGCATATTTGATCTCCTCGCTTACCGGCAGACTTTCCACCACCGACCAGCGCAGACCGTGGCGGGTGATGAAATCTTTCATCTTGCAGACTTCTTCTTCTGTCCAGATCTCTCCGTTCGGAATGTGATGAAGTGCCGTCACGATCCCTTCCACCCCGATCTGGCGGAGCATATCAAGAGTGATCGGATCATTAGGACCGAACCATCTCCATGTCTTTTCCATTATGTCAGAATTTAAAATAGTTTTTAGTGTTATAATAGCATATATCTTCCACCATCTTTCCCACTCTACCGATCTCTTCTTGAGGTATCAACCCCTTCTCAAGATCTTTGCCAAGAAGATTGCAGAGCACACGGCGGAAATATTCATGTCGCGGATAAGAGAGGAAGGATCTTGAATCTGTAAGCATACCGACAAAACGGCTGAGAAGCCCTTGCATGGATAGCGCGTTTATTTGTGCCTCCATGCCGTAGAGCTGGTCGTTGAACCACCATCCCGAGCCCATCTGAATCTTTCCCGGAACGGAACCGTCCTGAAAGTTGGCTATCATTGCCGCCACCCATGTATTGTCGGAAGGGTTAAGATTATAGAGAATGGTCTTTGCGAGCATGTTGTCGGAGTCAAGAGCATTCATGAATCTTGCCAGAGGCACAGCGCAGCTGTAGTCGCCGATAGTATCGAATCCGGTGTCGGGTCCAAGTTTGGCGAACATTCTTGAATTGACATTGCGCAACGGACCGAAATGGAACTGTTGCACCCACCCTTTCTTATGGTTCATGCGGCACAGGTCAAGAAGGATGGAAGTCTGAAGCTTCAGGATTTCTTCATTTGTCAGACAGCACCCTTTCCTGACTTTAAGGAAAAGGCTTTCCGCCTCGTCGGGTCTGCATTCCGCCCAAGGGAACGCTCCTACACCATGGTCGGCGACTGTACACCCCTGCGAAGCAAAGAAATCGTGACGTTTCCCGAGTGCGTCCATAAGATCATTGTAAGAACAGATAGATGTGTCGGAAACCGATGCGAGATTGTCAAGATATTGATTGTAGGTCTGCGGATTATCCACAGCCATAGCCTTGTCCGGTCGCCACGCGGGTAGCACCTTGATACTGAAACCGCTTTCTTTTATCTGCCGGTGATATTCCAGGGAATCGACCGGATCATCGGTGGTGCATACCGCCTCCACGTTATATCGCTTCATCAGCCCCCTTGCAGAAAATCCGGGAGATGCGAGCATCTCATTGCATCTGTCGTAGATCTCCCTTGCGGTTGAAGGGTTAAGTGTCTTGTCGATTCCGAAGGCAGTTTTCAATTCGAGGTGGGTCCAATGATAAAGGGGATTCCGAAGAGTGTAAGGAACTGTTTCCGCCCATTTCAGAAACTTCTCCCAGGGCTCAGCATTTCCGGTAATATATTCTTCACCTATTCCGTTGGCACGCATGGCGCGCCATTTGTAGTGGTCGCCTCCCAGCCATAGCTCGGTAATGGATGAAAACCGTTTGTCTTCGGCAATCTCTTTGGGCGAAAGATGGCAATGGTAGTCAATGACAGGCATCAAGGCTGCATGGTTATGATAGAGTGTTTTTGCAGCCTCTGTCTCCAGAAGAAAGTTTTCGTTAATAAATGGTTTCATTTCTTGAGAACTACGAGTTTGTATTTAGGTACCAAAATTTTCATCATTATCCAGCTGAGCAGATATGCAGATCCCGCGATAATGAACACTATCATGTATCCTGCGTTCTTCCCTTCATATCCCATGAACCGGAGGTTTACGTCGGCGGCATATGTGAACAATAGTCCGGCTCCGTAGTTAGAGCAGAAACTTCCGAGTCCGCTTGCGAGCCCTGCCGCGCCGGTCACAGTGGCGACCACCGACTTCGGGAACATGTCGCTGACCACATTATATACATTGGCGCTCCAGCTTTGATGGGCGGCACACATTATACCGATGATCACAACCGGAAACCACATTGAAATATTACCCAAAGGCATCACGAACCATCCCATGAGAGGGAATATTGCAAATATCAACATTGCTTTCATCCGTCCCGAGTAAGGGTTTATTCTGCTTCTGTTTATGAAAAATGTCGGGAGATAGCTCCCGAAAAGGGAGAGCATGGATATCAGATAGATCGAGAATATCGCCAGCATCCCTTGAGTCGAGGCGGTGGAGAATCCATACACTTCACTGATGAAAGCCGGAGCCCAGAAAAGGAGAAACCACCATACGGAATCAGGAAGAAACCTGCCGAATATCACAGCCCATGTCTGCCGGAAAGTAAACGCCTGCAGCAGTCCGACGTTTGAATCCTGCTGTATCTCTGTTTCTTTCTTGTCAGAGGTCTTTTGGTCTTCCGCCTCTTTATGCAGGTCTTGTTCTATATATTCAAGCTCCGCCCGGTTGACATATGGATTTTTCCGGGGTTCCTTATAAATATATACCCAGAATCCCATCCATACGAAGCCGAGGACACCGATGGCGAGAAAAGCCATTTCCCACCCATAATATTTTGCGATCAGAGGGATTGAAAACGGAGCAAGAAGGGCACCTATCTGCGCTCCGGAGTTAAAAACTCCTGTGGCGAATCCACGGTCTTTCTTTGGGAAATATTCCGCCACGGCTTTTATCGAAGAGGGGAAATTGCCCGCCTCACCGACCGACAGGACCACTCGGGCGGCAATAAACAGCCAAACGCTCACCGTGGTGACCATCACACCTATGGTGCCTGCCTGCTGAATTGCGAGCAGGTTCTCTCTTGCCCCCAGGAAAGAGAGTGTCCAGTGTCCGGATACTATCCCGTCAGTGAGGATTCCGCAGAATGCGTGCAGGCATGCACCTGCCGACCATATGCCAATCGCCCAAAGATATCCGCGTTTTGTGCCGACATGATCAATGAATTTGCCGGCGAAGAGCATGGCGAGAGCATATACTATTGAAAAAATGCCTGTGATTCTGCCGTAATCTGCATCGGTCCAGTTAAATTCCGGAGCTATGAAATTTTTCCAAGTCAGCGACAAAACCTGCCGGTCAAGATAATTGATCACCAGGGCTACAAAAAGCATTCCGCAGATCACCCATCTGTAGTTGGTCATTTTTTTTGAGGATTCCGCTTCGGCACTTAGTGCGGAAGGGTAGGATTCAAGGTTCATGTAGGTATATAGGTTAATAATGAAAGTCAGCAGTATAGGGGAGGGGAGATGATGAGACGCGGGATGAAACTCATCCCGCGCCTTCCGATTTATTTATGGCAGAAGGACAGAGCCTCCCGGCACTTTGCCGAAATCCAAGCCCAATCCTTATCTGCGATCTTATCTTTCGGGAAAAGTTTGGATCCCATTCCGACAGCAAACACCCCGGCATTGAACCATGATGATAGGTTTTCCTCAGTTGGCTCAACTCCACCGGTGACCATAATCTTTGACCATGGCATAGGGGCGAGAAGACCCTTCACCATCTTGGGTCCCAATACATCCCCGGGGAAAAGCTTGCAGACATCACAACCGGATTCTTGTGCGAACCCGATTTCGCTGATGCTTCCGCAACCGGGTACGTATGGCACACCGCGTCTGTTGCATACTTTGGCAACCTCGGGGTTGAAAAGAGGTCCGACCACAAAATCAGCACCAAGTTGCATGTAGAGGGCAGCTGTCGCCGGTTCTACAACAGAACCTACGCCGAGAGCCATTTCCGGACATTCTTTCGCTACAAACTTCGACACTTCCGCAAAAACTTCATGAGCGAAATCTCCACGGTTGGTAAACTCAAAAAGGCGCACACCGCCGTCATAGCATGCTTTCACTACGGCTATAGCCACTTCCACGTCCTTATTATAGAAGACCGGAACCATTGGGGCTGATGCCATCTTGTTGAGCACATCCAATTTATTGTTTCTTGCCATTTTCAGATTGTATTAACGTTGCACTCTGCCATTCGCGCTTCCACCGGCAAGAGCCTTGACCTCCGCTTCCGACACAAGGTTGAAGTCTCCGTTGATGGTTTGTTTAAGAGCTGACGCCGCCACAGCAAATTCGAGAGCCTCTCCCTGGGTGGGCATCGTAAGAAGTCCGTGGATAAGTCCTCCGGAGAAAGAATCTCCGCCACCTACACGGTCAACGATAGGATTGATGTCGTAACGCTTGGACTCGTAGAAATCCTTGCCGTCAAAGATCATCCCTTTCCAGCCGTTGTGGGTTGCCGAATAGCTTTCACGCAGTGTGGAAACGACATATTTGAAACCGAACTCTTTTGCCATTTCACGGAAGATATTTTTATACCCTTCCGCATTGGTTTCGCCACCTTCCACATCTGCATCAGGCTTGAACCCGAGACAGAGTTCTGCGTCCTCTTCGTTCCCTATGCATACGTCGACATACTTCATAAGCGGACGCATCACTGATTGAGCCTTTTCGGAAGTCCATAGCTTTTTCCGGAAATTGAGATCGACACTTACTGTCACTCCATGACGTTTTGCAGCCTCACACGCCAGGCGTGTCAGTTCTGCTGCTTTATCGCTTAAAGCGGGAGTGATACCGCTCCAGTGAAACCAGTCGGCACCTTCCATAATCCTGTCGAAATCGAAATCAGACTGATCGGCTTCGGCGATGGCAGATCCGGCGCGGTCATATATCACTTTAGACGGACGCATCGATGCCCCGGTCTCGCAATAATATATACCTACACGGTCGCCCCCTCTTGCGATAAAATCAGTATTGACACCATATCGGCGTAATGCATTTACCGCAGCCTGTCCGATTTCATGCGACGGCAGTTTAGAGACAAAATAAGCTTCGTGCCCATAGTTGGCACAGCTTACAGCCACATTCGCCTCACCTCCGCCCCAGATCACGCGCAATGTGTCGGTCTGGATGAATCTGTCGTTTCCAAACGGTGAGAGCCTGAGCATAATCTCACCCAAAGTCACTATCTTACTCATAATGTCAGTATGTCTATGAAAACCTTTCTAAGATTAATAAAAATTGAAACATTGACCTTTTAGTTTCATAATACGGATAAGAAAAGGTCAGTACTCAATTTTATGATATGCAAAGTTAACTATTCTGAATTATAAATTCATTAACATCCGGTGAATTATGGAATAAATGAAAGGATATGATACATAATTGAAATAAAAAAGCACTCACGCAAATAAGGTGAATCTCCCATAATGAACAAATATTGTTATTTGATATTTTATTAGTATGACTTCTTCGATTAATTTCACTGTATCTGAATTCCTGTAAAGATAGTGAGAGCAAGTTTATTGTGTAAGGGGAACTGGCAGGGTATTAACTACATGATATTAATGAATTGGGAGACATTGGAATGAATGTAAAGATAAGAGAAATTACTGCTATACCTACCTTAATGCATTGGCGTAAGGAAGTGATGGAAAACGTATTTGGGGTGACTCCATCCAAGAGGTTATTGGCATCCACCCGTCGTTATTATCGAGAACATATCTTTGATGGCAACCACATAGCGGTTGTGGCGGAGATTGACGATACAGACGTGGGGTGTGGATCTGTCTGCTTAAGGGAAGAATTGCCGTCGCCTGATAATGTTTCAGGGCATTGTGCCTATCTGATGAATATTTATGTGCGCAAGGAATATCGCGGGCGTGGGGTATGTCATTCAATCGTTGAGTGGCTTGTGGAGAAAGTCAGGGAATCAGGATGTGACAAAATCTATATTGAAACAACCGAAGGAATGTCATTGATGTGTAATGTGCCATTAACGAAATTTGACGAACCGACAGAAATTATGAAAAGCATCATCGATAAGGATGACTAATAAACGGTTTTTTCTATCATAGAAATACTCCTCATATATTATAAAAGCGGAATCAAGCGTTACAAACAATAGTACAAAAGGATAATATATGACGAGAGATAATAGTGAGGAAATTTTTCCTTTAGTGGATGCTGAGGGAAATGTGATAGGGAAAGCAACAAGAGGGGAGTGTCACAGCGGAGCTAAACTGCTTCATCCCGTTGTGCATTTGCATGTTTTCGATAAATCGGGAAGGCTTTATCTTCAGCGGAGACCGGATTGGAAGGATATTCAGCCCGGAAAATGGGATACCGCTGTCGGCGGTCATGTAGATTATGGTGAGGATGTAATGTCGGCTCTTAGAAGAGAAGCAAGGGAGGAATTGGGGCTCACAGACTTTGTGGCGGAAAAATTAAAAAGTTACGTTTTTGAATCCGCACGGGAGAAGGAATTGGTGAACGCTTTTAAGACAGTAGTTGAATATGCCCCCGTCCCCAGTGAAGAACTTGACGGAGGTAGATTCTGGACCCGAGAGGAGGTCCTATCCAACATGGGTAAAGGAGTGTTCACTCCCAATTTTGAACAGGAATATACTGCGTTGTTCTGCAGTTGAATGTGACGTATATAAATATTCTTGGATATGACTCAGGGTTTTGGTAAAAAGTACTTTGTTTTCTTATTGGTATTTTTAGGTGCATTGTCGGCATTCGGTCCGTTTATAACAGATTTCTATCTTCCGACATTGCCTGCTATGGCAGATATTTTCAACACTTCGGCATCAATGGTGCAATTAGGTCTGACAGCGAGTCTGTTGGGTATCGCTTTAGGGCAGATTTTCTTTGGACCCTTAAGCGACAAATACGGACGGTTGCCGATTATGGTATGGTCATTGATTCTCTTCGCTTTGTCGACTGTGGGTTGTATTTATTCCCCAAGTATAGAGATGTTTGATATCTTCCGTTTCCTTCAAGGGCTCGGAGGGGCGGGAGGAATTGTAATGTCGCGTTCTGTAGCCACCGATTGTTACAGCGGCAGGGAATTGGCAAAAGTGCTTGCAATAGTCGGAGCCATAAACGGAATAGCTCCCGTAGTGGCACCGGTGACGGGTGGAATAGTTGCACAATCGTTGGGTTGGCAAGGAATATTTTGGGTGTTGTTTGCCATTGGAATTGTCCTGATGGGTATGTGCGTTCCATTTAGGGAATCATTGCCAAAGGAAAATCGGGTTAAGGGATCGGTTTGGAAAGCTGCGCATGGTTTTGTGGATGTTTTCAAGATTCCGGAATTCAGACGGTATGTTGCGGTATTCGGTCTTGCATACGGAGTTTTGTTTACATATATTTCGAGCGCGTCGTTTATTGTGCAGGATCACTTCGGATATTCGGAAATTCAGTTTTCGCTCACATTTGGCACGAATGCCATCATTATAGCTATCGGGTCAGGATTGGCGATGAAGTTCAAAAATATGGAAAACGCGGCATTGTTCAGCACAGCCGGCATGACTATATTTTCAATTCTTCTTTTGATCTCGTATTTCTTTACAGATTCTTTTCTTGTGTATGAAGGATTGACAATTATATCGCTTTTCTTCCTGGGATTTATCTTTCCATCTGTCACAGCTCTCGGAATGGAGAGTGGAAGAAAGGCGGTGGGAGCAGCGTCTGCCGTGCTCGGTGCAGTGGGGTTTGCCTGTGGAGGATTGGTTTCTCCTTTGGTCGGTATTGGAAACCTGATGCTTACCACATATATCCTTTTAGTGATATGCAGTGGTCTTGCCACTGCTTTGTGTTTAGTAAAGTTCCGGTCATAAAAAATGCCCTCTCAGAGGGCATTTTTTTATGATGGATATTCCATGTTTTCAGGATGAATGTCTTGCAAAATTTCTGTCAGAAAAATTTGGGCTGCCTTCTTCGCTTCGGGAAGGTCGTTGAAAGTATAATTGCCGCAGTCTTTTGCAGTAGCACCGGGGATCTCGTCTTCAAAATTTGCTATGAATTTGAAGGTGTCAGTCAGAAGCGGGATGATGTCAGAAGGGTTAAGACTACCTTGCATGAGCAGATAATTACCAGTGCAGCATCCCATAGGTCCCCAATATACGATTTTGTCTTTCCAATCTTTATTGTTACGCAGG
>CAMTMX010000112.1 GCA_947073495.1 uncultured Porphyromonadaceae bacterium | reverse complement strand
ATTCATACGGAAAATAAAAAGTAATGGAACAAAATCATATTCTTCATTAAAAATTATTTACACTCCGCTTGAATTTTTATCCAATTTGCATTATCTTTGCATCGTGTTTTTCATAGTATAATTAAGATTAAGGTTTCAGTCTATTTCTTTGGGAAAAGAAATAGACTTTTTTTATTAGAGGCGCTCTTAATAGACACGCTCCCGGAATTTCTTCCGGGAGCGTGTCTATTAAGAGCCATCTTCATGTTTTATGTCATATTTACACTATAAACCAATCATATACACATTTATTTTTCTTAACTACATATTAGAATTTCGTGTCATACATTGGTTTCTTCGGGCATAAAATGCTGATAGGGATGCGAACATGCGGGGCACTTCTCCGGTGGCTGCTTCCCTTCATAAATATATCCACATACAAGACACTGCCATTTGATCGGTTTATCACGTTTCCAGACTGTGCCGTTCTCTATCTGAGACCTCATCAGTTCGAAACGCTCCTTATGCCGGTTTTCTATTGTCGCTATGGCCCTGAAAACTTTTGCAATGTCATGGAACCCCTCTTCATCAGCCACGTCAGCAGATTTCTGATACATCTCTACACCCTCTTTCTGTTCTTCCGAAGCCGCAACGGCAAGATTGTCTACCGTAGGAGTCAGGATACCTGGGTCTATGCTGAGTTTATCAGTCAGAACCGGTCCATTGGTAAGGTATTTAAGAAATATCTTCGCATGATGAAGCTCATTGTCGGCTGTCTCCGCGAAAATATTAGCAAAGTGAAAATACTGTTCCTTCTGTGCAGTCTGAGAAAAATATGTGTATCGAGAATAAGCAGTTGACTCCGCCACAAATGCGTTAGCAAGATTTTTCTCCGTCTTTGTACCTTTAAGGCTTTTTGTGTCTGCCATAGTTTATATAATTTAGAAGATAAGGTTGATCCGGCAATCCGTCAAGCTTGACAACAATGACTGAATCAAACAAACATGGTGCCGACAACCGAAATCTAAGTTTTGAATATCTGTTTATATTTTAACACTATTGCCAATAAATGGTTTACCCATAAATCGTTTTCTTATGTAACACCCTTATTCATTGATTTATCGCCATCGGTACGTTGCAAAACTTAAATATTTTATGTAAATTCGCAACATGACCGAAAAACTGACTGCCATAGTGACAGACATCACACGCCACAACGACAAACATAATGTCGTAACCCTTTATACCCGCACACGCGGACGTTTGTCTTTTCTGTCGTCTGTGAGTGCGGGAAAAACAGGACGGTTACGCCAGGCTCGTCTTCAACCTCTTGCCGTAATTGAAGCTGATATAAATTTTCGGAATTCCTCCGAACTTCAAAGACTTGGAACATTTGCGTTTCATACAGTTTGGAAAGATCTTTATTTTAATCCGGTCAAACAATTAATGACCCTATTCATTTCCGAGTTTCTTAACAAACTCCTCAGGGCTACTATGCCCGATCAAAATCTTTGGGACTTTATTTACAGATCACTGTCTCTCCTCGACAATATGCAGACAGGAATAGGGAACTTCAATATTGCATTTCTTTCTTCACTTCTTCCTTTTGTCGGTATACAACCTGACCACACTCAATATATGCCGGGATTCTTGTTCGATATGCAATCAGGCACATTCAAAGCTGACAATATCAATTCAGGAAGTACATTTTTACAAAATACCGGCAATCTCAATGTCGGCTTCACCCCAGGGCATATCTACAATAATTCTTCCATACTGACAGGAGAAGAAGCCCGAATCGCCGCAACCCTTTGCAGATTAAATTTCTCAAACATGCGTGCCTTACGCCTGACCGGTCAACAACGGTTCAGAATCATTCAACGCCTTTTGCAATATTACTCATTCCACTTTCCAGGATCCGGAAATTTAAAATCTCTCGACATTATCCACGAAATATTCCATTAATGTTCTCCTTCAGAGTAAGAGCGCGTTCCTTAAAATTTCGGGGGAAGAGAGGAAGTTAAATTAGATTTTTTCATTTTTGGCAATTTGACATCAGCATAGTAATATTCCACCTAATCTAACATATTATAACTGACTCTCTTCCATAATAGAATAAAAACCTTTTACAATTTGCAACCAAAATCACCTTTACAGACATCTTTACAAGCACTTAACAAGCGTTAAATTAAGCGTTTGGACTTAAATTTTTTCCAAAAATATTTTTTTGTTACCAAAAACTATATTAACTTTGCATCGTGTTTTTCATGGTATTAGATTTAAGGTTAGAGGATTAGTTGTCGAGAGACACCTAATCTTTTTGTTTTTACCTTATTTTTCTAAGTATCCATCTTTTTAATCTTTTTAAGATAGACAACATTAAAGCAAGATAATAATAAACCGGATGGATAGAAGAATGAATTTGTTTCATTCTTCTATCCATCCGGTTTATTATTTATGTAAGAAATAACGATGTCTCCCTGATAAAATCAACGTAAAATCAACATCGCATCGCCATAAGCACCGAAATGGTACTTTTCTTTGACTGCCACATCGTAAGCCTTCATAACGAGATCGAAACCTCCAAACGCGCAAACCATCATCAGCATTGTGCTGAGCGGCATATGGAAATTCGACACTAATGAATTGCAGACGGTGAAATCGTATGGAGGGAAAATAAATTTATTCGTCCAGCCCTCATACGTCATCAAATGACCATCCATACACACTGCCGTTGCCACAGCACGGAGCACTGATGTTCCAACCGCACAAACATTTGAATTGCGGTCTTTGGCAGCATTGACGATATTTACAAGGTCTTCATTTACAAACATCTCCTCCGAATCCATACGATGTTTTGTGAGATCCTCCACGTCAATATCTTTAAAATTTCCTCTGCCGCTGTGCAAGGTAAGGAAACCGCGTTCCACTCCTTTAATTTCAAGACGCTTAAGAAGCTCCCTGCTGAAATGCAGACCTGCCGCCGGTGCCATGACTGCTCCTTCATTCTTTGCGAATATACACTGGTAACGGTCAGCATCCCAATCCTCCACTTTTCGCGTTATATACTCCGGCAGTGGAGTTTCCCCAAGAGAATAAAGAGCGTCCTTGAATTCATCATGCGGACCATCATAAAGGAATCTCAGAGTTCTTCCTCGAGAAGTGGTGTTGTCGATCACCTCAGCCACCATAGAGTCATCCTCTCCGAAATAAAGTTTATTGCCAATGCGAATCTTTCTGGCAGGCTCTACAAGAACATCCCAGAATTTGTTTTCCACATTTAACTCACGCAGCAGAAACACCTCTATACATGCACCAGTTTTTTCTTTGTTGCCGTAAAGGCGTGCTGGGAAAACTTTAGTATCATTGAAAATCATCACGTCACCATCATCAAAATAATTCAAGATATCCTTGAAAATATGGTGTGAGATTTCTCCTGTTTTAGCGTTAATTACCATCAGACGGCATTCATCGCGATTTTCAGAAGGATACTGTGCAATCAGATTCTCGGGGAGTTTGAATTTGAACTGCGATAATTTCATATTAAATTTTATTACAGATTATTGCCGATCCCGTCGGCATTAATATCTTGGGTTAGTTCGTTTTTATTATCATTTTTCCACTCATCAGGATAGGTGAGCGGTGTGGTATTGATTTTTTCTATAGCCTCATCTATCTTAAGACAATTGTCGACTGCAATTCCGCCTACTCTTGTGCGACGCAGACCGGTGAGATGAGCTCCGCTACCCAGCGCCACACCGAGATCACGGGCAAGAGCCCGAATATAGGTACCCTTGCTGCACACAATTCTAAGTGTTATCTCAGGCAAGCTGAAATCCAACAGCTCCATCTCTTTTATCTCAAGAGGTTTTGCCTTCAACTCAACCTCCTTACCCTTACGGGCGAGATTGTATGCCCTTTTGCCATCGACCTTCACAGCTGAAAAAACAGGTGGGACCTGCATAATTTTTCCTGTGAAATCAGGCAATACTTGCTCAACCAAACTGCGCGTTATGTGTTCCCAGGGATAAATGCTGTCTATTTCCGTTTCGAGATCGAAACTTGGCGTTGTAGCTCCAAGCTTAAGAGTAGCCACATATTCTTTATCCCCGTTCTGAAGCGCTTCTATCTTTCTGGTTGCCCTGCCGGTACACACTATCAGCACCCCGGTAGCGAGTGGATCAAGGGTGCCTGCGTGTCCAACCTTAAACTTTTTAAGGTGAAGACGTCGTTGTATGGCACCCCTTACGCGTTTGACCGCATCAAAAGATGTCCATCCCAACGGTTTGTCAATCCCTATTATTTCTCCTGTTATAAAATCCATTTTCGGGAGTTTTTACTGCCACAAAAGGCAAATTATGCCCATTACGACACAATAAACGGCAAACCATATTAGTTTACCTTTCTTAACAAGGTTCAGCATCCATTTGCAGGCACAACATCCCACAATGAAAGATGCTGCAAATCCTATGATAAGCGCAGTGGCACTCACTACATTGTCTCCTTGAGCCGCCGGAGTGGAAATAATCTCTTTCACATCCAGCAAAGCCTCCCCGAGTATAGGGATGATAACCATGAGGAAAGAAAACGATGCCACTTTCTCACGCTTGTCTCCTATCAAAATACCGGTGGCGATTGTCGTACCGCTTCTGCTCAATCCCGGTAGGACTGCAACTGCCTGTGCACAACCGATTATAAAAGCATCCCACCAAGTAATGTCTCTGCCTTTGGCTGCACTCACCATACCTTTATCTTCTTTCATTCCGGTGTAATGGGCAAACGAGAGAAGCAATGCAGTCACAAGAAGGCAAGACCCGACTATTGTCAGTCCGCTACCGAAAAAGCTTTCAACAAATTCTTTGAAGCATAGCCCTACTATTGCCACAGGGATGCATGACACAAGTATTTTGCATACATAATAAAAATCGTAATCCCTCTTGAACGTAAAAAAACTTACACAAAGTTTCTTAAACATTGGCCACAGCACAACTATAGTAGACAATACAGTGGCTGCATGTAGGATCAAATCAAATTGTAACACCTTGTCGGAAGGAAGATCAATTCCTAATATTTCACGAAAAATCTCCAGGTGTCCGCTTGAACTGATCGGAAGATATTCCGCCAAGCCTTGTACGATTCCCAGAATAAGGGCGTCAAGCCATTCCATGTTTACTCTTTTGATTTAGGTTTATAGATGATTGCAAATGCCATGAGAAGAAAGCCAAGAAATGATAATGTCGGACCGACCACAATACGTCGAGTGCTGAAAATTTCCGGATTAAATCCATTTTCGACACTGCTTCCTCCACCGCTCATAAGTATAAATCCTAAAACTATCAATGCCAGGCATCCGCCCATCATATAATAGTTCACTTTTGAAAATGGACGTTCTTTTGCAGTCATTCTATCCAGACCCTGAGGATCTTTTTTTTCTATATCTATCATTGTTTATCTCTTGATTTTTTACAGACTTAGGAGTTGTTTGTTTTAAGTGGTCAGACTACGCTTAACTTAAACCCTAAACCCTAAAACTTAATTAAACTTTATCTAAACAATTCATCATAATCCTTGCTGAGATATCGTGATGTGGCGATCCATGCAGCAATCCCGCAGAGCAATACTCCAACCACTATCATGCCGACAGCCACAACTCCATACACAGGCAAGCTTATATAGTCAGCCATATCCTCAACTCCTGCACCGGGCGCCAATATCAATGCCAAGCCAATCAATCCTACGGCTATAAGACCGGCTACAAGCCCCGACAACATATTATTGAGCACAAACGGACTACGGATAAAACCATTGGTGGCACCTACCAGCTGCATCGTATGTATGGTAAATCGTCTTGCGTAGATTGAAAGATGAACCGTATTATTGATCAATACAAACGAAATAATCACCATTACGAGAGCTATGGCTCCCAAAATTATAGAGAATCGCTCTATATTCCGGTTCATATTTTCCACCATGGAAGAATCCGGCAATGCCACTGATTCAACTCCGGGAATAGCCTTTGCCACTTTTCCTATCGAATCAAGCCTTGCTTGAGACGAATAATCAGCTTTCAATGCAAACGTCACTTCCGGAGATAAAGGATTTACTCCGAAAAGCGCCTCAAGGTCTTCTCCGGTATCATTTTTCCAATTCTGCAAAGCCTCCTTTTTTGTGATCACTTTTATTGAGTGTGCGTATGGTGCCTTTTCAAAAGTTTTGGCTATTGTCAAAGCCTGAGAATCGGGAACACTGTCTGCCATTACCACACTCACCTCAAGCCGCTCACGGAGTCGACGCGTTTCATTTGCTGCACTGATTGAGATTAGCGCTATAATACCTATTATTACAAGTACGAGCGTCACACTCACTATTGTTGTGAGATGTGCCGCCCAGTATGAGATTTTTACCTCTTTATTATTTTTCATGCGTCCTGCAAAAGAACTGAAACAATATTGCTATAACGACATGAAAACAGATGTCTTAAAATCATTCCGACACCTCAGTATTCATAATCGTCCGCAAAGATAACACTTTCAAACCCCATTTGTCAATGTTTGAAGCCTTTTTTTTCACTTTTCAGCTAAAAATATCTGCTTTTTGACTTAAAACTTAGAAAAACGGGGATTTATTCCATCAACTTAAGGAGCGAATGCATTTTAGCTGCTATTTGAGGATTTGCAGGATTCCCTATGCTTCCCAAATGAGTGTGATGCACTTCCCTTGTCGGGCTATAGCTTCCGTCTTGCACTGACAGTCCTACCTGTTTATAAGCATCACGGAACGGCACTCCCTGAAGCACGAGCCTGTTGACATCTTCCACTGTGAATATATAATCATAACGCGTATCTTCAAGGATGTCTTCCTTTATTGTGATATGCGAAAGCATAAAATCTGCCATATCCAGACACTCAATCAATTCAGTCGTTGCAGGGAACACAATATCTTTCATCAACTGAAGGTCGCGGTTGTAGCCGAGCGGAAGATTTGCAGTGAGTATTGTCAGCTCATTCGGTAAAGATTGGAGCCTGTTGCATTTCCCTCTCATAATCTCAAAAACATCAGGATTTTTCTTATGGGGCATGATGCTCGAACCTGTGGTCAGTTCATCCGGGAATTTAACAAACCCGAAATTGTTGCACATCCACATGCACACATCCATCGCAAGATGTCCGAGTGTCGAAGCCACGGCTGCTATTGCAGATGCAACTGCCCTTTCAGTCTTACCGCGGCTCATCTGTGCGGCAACCACATTATAGTGTGGATTGGCAAATCCAAGAAGACGTGTGGTCATCTCCCTATCAAGAGGGAAAGAAGAACCGTATCCTGCCGCCGATCCCAAAGGATTCTGATTGGCTATGTTGTAAGCCGCCACAACCATCTGCATGTCATCGGTCAACGATTCTGCATAAGCCCCAAACCAGAGTCCGAAAGAAGATGGCATCGCAACCTGAAGATGGGTGTAGCCCGGCATAAGCTTGTCTCGATGCTCTTCAGAAAGTTGCTGAAGCCGATTGAACAGACTCGCCACTGATCTACTTATCCGTTTGAGCTCATCACGGAAAAATAGCTTGAGATCCACGAGAACCTGATCATTTCGTGAACGACCTGAATGAATCTTCTTCCCTACGTCTCCAAGTTTTGCCGTGAGCAAAAATTCCACCTGAGAATGCACATCCTCCACCCCATCTTCAATTGTAAACTCTCCACGTTCAATAGATTCTGCAATCTCGTCAAGGGCAGGAAGAAGAGTCTCGAGTTCTTCTTTTGTAAGAAGACCAATCGATTCAAGCATTTTTATGTGGGCAATAGAACCCTGCACGTCATAGCGTGCAAGACGTAGATCAAGTTCACGGTCTTTGCCGACCGTAAAACACTCTATCATTTTATCGGGTTCGAAACCCTTGTTCCAAAGTTGTTTTGCCATTTATTTTAGTTGTCAGTTTTATGTTTTTATGTTTCAGGTCGGGGTTATAGGGTTTATGTTGCAGGTTTTGTGTTATATGATTTAAGTCTCGAGTTGTTAGCTTACCCTTGAACTATAACCCATATTCCTAAAGACTAAAGACCAAATACCATAGACCCTACTCGAGATTCTCAATGAGTTTCGGATATAGCAGTAATGCTTCCTCTATTTCTGAAAGCAGCACGTATTCGTCTGCCGTGTGAGACCGTGAAGATTCCCCCGGCCCCATTTTCAGGGAGCATATCCCGTGCATGAGTGCCATATCCGAAGTCGTGGGCGACACAAAAGGAGCTCTCCCCATCCTTACAGCCGATTTTACAAGAGGATGATCAAGCGGGATAACTGATGCCTGCACTCTCGTTGACCTTGGAGTCAGATCACTCCATTTGACGGTCTTTCGAATCAGTTCAACGGTTTCTTCATTTGAATATGCATCCGTGGTTCTGACATCGACTACATACCCACACCTGTCTGGCACCACATTATGTTGACTCCCCGAACTTATCATTGTTACACTCACTTTTATCGGACCAAGCGTATCACTCGCCTTGGGAGTGGAGAAATTGCGGAGCGAGTTGATATCTTCAATAGCCCTGTATATTGCGTTGACACCTTCATTCCGGGCGGCATGACCTGATTTTCCCGTAGCGACTGCGTCAAATACAAGCAGTCCACGTTCAGCTATTGCCGGTTGCATTCCTGTCGGCTCGCCTACAAGCACCATGTCAGGAGTCAACCCTTTCTCTGCAAGATGAGGAAGAAAGGCTCTCATGCCATATTCCCCCATCACTTCCTCAGCCGCCGTAATGGAAAATATAAGATTCACCGGAAGATCTGTCCTGTCTCTAAGATCGATAAACGAGGACGCCAGCGCCACACCTGATGCACCGGCATCGTTACTGCCGAGACCATATAGACGATCATCTATAATTTCCGGTTTAAATGGATCGCGAGTGTATGAAGAAGAGGGTTTTACAGTGTCATGGTGAGAATTCAGAAGCAAGGTCGGTTTCGTTGGGTCAAACGAAGAAGCCACGGCATAAACATTATTGTGTATCCGCTCAACATTGCCAACTCCATTCACACGAAGCCATTCTTCCCATATATCGGCGGTAGCCCCCTCTTCTCTTGAGAATGAGGGGGTAGCTATCAACCGGAATAGCAATTCAACCACCCTATCTAATTTTTCATTCATAAAGATTTTTAGTTGTGAGTCGTAAGCCCCGGATTGGAGACCTAAATAACCAACGACTAATGACCAATTGACTAATGACTAAACCTGACTCTCACCCATAGGCATTAAACCCTGACAATAGTGCCTTCTGTCGACAATAGCGCTTCTGATTTGCAAATGCGCACCTCTACCACACCTTGCGACGCAGAAGCGAGAGCATTTTGGATTTTGGGAATCATACCTTTTGCCACAATTCCCTTTGCCTTTAAATCTTCAAATGATTCGGGAGTCACCAATGGTATGACAGAGCTTTCATCATCCACATCAATCATAACTCCGGCTTTCTCAAAGCAGAAAGTCAGTCGAGTGGGAGCAACCCGCGACGCTCCGGATGCAACGGCATTTGCCACTGAATCCGCATTGCAGTTAAGTAATGTTCCATCCCCGTCGTGGCATATTGCACAGAATACCGGCACATATCCCTTTTGAATAAGATCTCCGATAAACTTATCAGAAACCTTACAGGAATCTATGTCTCCAACAAAACCATAGTCGATAGGTTTTGCAGGTCTCCGGGTGGCAGGGATAACATTACCGTCAGCCCCAGTAAGCCCTATGGCATTACACCCATATTTCTGGAGCAGACTCACAATCCTCTTGTTGATAAGACCGGCATATACCATAGTCACAATGTCAAGAGTCTGCCTGTCGGTCACACGGCGTCCGTCAACCATATTGGCTTTTATTCCCATGCTTTCGCTCATGCGGGTGGCTTCCTTACCACCTCCGTGCACAAGGATTTTGTCACCATCAAGAGAAGCGAAATCTTTCAGGAAAGCATCAAGCGCCTCGGGATTGTCGATGACATTACCCCCTATTTTCACCACATTTATCATATTCAGTTGTGAGTTTTGTGTTGTGAGTTTTGTGTTTAGGGTTGTGTGAAGCCACACATGGCTCTTAGAGAATGTTTAGATTTGACTTATGTTAAGATTTAGAGAGGATTTTCGAGTAAATTTTGAGTTTGAGAGATGGCGTTATGGGGTTCCAT
>CAMTMX010000111.1 GCA_947073495.1 uncultured Porphyromonadaceae bacterium | reverse complement strand
AACCTGTTGTGGGAGCCACAGTTATGCCTGTCGGTGGTGGTCAAGGCACAGCCACTGACATCGACGGTAAATTCACTTTGAATATTCCAGCAAGTGTAAAGGAGCTACAAGTTTCTTACATCGGAATGAAAACAGTAAAAGTGCACATAACGTCTAACGATCTACGTATCGAACTTACAAGTGATACCAGTGATTTGGACGAAGTAATGGTAGTTGCTTATGGCACTGCAAAAAAATCGGAATATACCGGTGCTGCGTCCGTAGTTGGTGCTTCGACAATTGAGGATCGTCTTGTCACTAATGTCACTAACGCACTTACAGGAGCTGTAGCAGGTGTCCAAACATTGAGCAGTAATGGTCAGCCTGGCACAGGCGCGACTATCCGAATCCGAGGTGTCGGATCTATCAATGCGAGCATGAACCCGCTCTATGTGCTCGACGGAGTGCCTTATGATGGTGACGTTGCAGCTCTTAATCCGAGCGACATAGAATCAATGACAGTGCTCAAGGACGCAGCTGCAGCCGCTCTTTATGGTGCACGTGGTGCAAATGGTGTCATTCTTATTACGACCAAAAGAGGTAAACTTGGCAAAACCAAAGTAGTTGTAGATGCTAAATGGGGTGCCAATAGCCGAGAAGTCACAAACTACGATGTGATTGAAAGCCCCGCAAAATATTACGAACTTGCCTATATGGCCCAACGAAACGCAGCCCTTTATAACTTGGGATATACTCCGGAGGCAGCTCACATTTATGCTAATAGCGAAATGCTTGGGAAATTAGGGTATCAAGTTTACACTGTACCTGATGGAGAAATGCTAATCGGAGAAAATGGTTTGATTAATCCCAATGCAACTCTTGGCTATAAATATGGTAATTATTATTTCACCCCAGACAACTGGGCAGACGAGACATATCGTAACGGTTTCCGTCAGGAATATAATGTCAGCGTCTCAGGAGCCACTGACCGTATGAACTATTATATCAACGGATCGTATACAAGTGATGACGGTGTAATTAAAAATTCAGGCTACCAACGTTTGTCAACCCGTCTGAGTGTTGATTATAATGTAACTGATTGGATGAAAATTGGTGCTAATCTCAACTATGCATACACCAAGAGCGACTATCCTCGCGACCAGACCAGCACCACCAGCAACGGAAATGCTTTCTATGCAGCCAATGCGATGGCACCGATTTATCCTATATATGTCCGCGATGCTGATGGGAATGTAATGTATGATGAATCATATGGAGAGAAAATATATGACTATGGAGATGCTCGTTCAACTCCATTCTCTCGCCCAATTGTGACTAATGGTAACCCTGCGGGGCAGCTTATATATGACTCGCGTGAGTATCTTACTGACCTTTTTAATGGCAAATGGTTCCTCCAACTTAATCCTATCAAAGATTTAACCCTTACAGGTACATTGGGCTATTCACTTGATAATACCCGTTATCATATGGTTCTCAACGGTATTTATGGTCAGTTCGTGACACAGGGTGGTAATGCAACACAAGAACAGGATCGAGTGTCAGGTCTTACACTCCAGGGGATAGCTAACTATAAGCATTCATTCAACGATATCCATAACATGGAAGTAATGGTAGGTTACGAAAGCTACGAGTACAGGAGTGAAAGTTTGAGTGCATCCGGCCAAGGGTTATACAATCCTTTTTCTTGGGCGATCAACAATACTCTCTTTAATGACGCACGTAGAGGTTATGGTAGTGTTTCCGCATATTCAACACGAGGTATATTCGGTCAAGTGAACTATAATTTCGATACCAGATATTTTATCACTGGTATGTATCGTCGTGACGCATCCTCTCGCTTTGCCCCGGAAAATCGTTGGGGTAACTTCTTTTCTGTATCCGCTGCTTGGGATATCGCCAAAGAAAAATTTATGGAAAGTTCCAACACATGGCTTAACCAGTTGAAACTTCGTGCGAGCTTCGGTCAGCAAGGTAACGATGCAATCGGTAATAATTACGCTTATCTTGACCAGTTCTCTATTGATGGATCTACAAGTTGGAGCGATGGAGTGCTCGCTTACAAAGGTAACCGCAACCTAACATGGGAGACATCTAATTCATTCAACGTTGGTGTTGATTTTGCCTTCCTAAGCGGTATGCTGACCGGTAGTCTCGAATACTTCAACCGCCAGACTTCCGACATGCTGTACAATCGTCCTGTATCACCGTCATTGGGTTATGCTTCAATTCCAATGAATGTAGGATCGATGCGTAACAATGGTGTTGAACTTGAATTAACATACAATGCTATCCAAACAAAGAATATAGATTGGTCTATTAATTTTAACGGAACAGCTGTCGGAAACAAAATTCTTAAACTTGCACCTGAACTTAATGGAGAATGGATTGACGGAAGCCGCATCTATCAGGAAGGTGAGTCAATGTATCAGCTTTATATAGTAAAATATGCAGGAGTAGATCCAGCAACGGGAAAAGCTCTTTACTGGGGTTGGGATTATGATTCCAATGGCGAGCGTATTGAAGACAGCTATCATGTCAAGAGTCAATACAGTTCTCAAGATCGTCAGGCAAGTGGAAACCTTTATCCTAAATTCTATGGTGGTTTTGGAACCAATCTTTCTCTCTATGGCTTTGATCTTTCAGTAGCTTTAAGCTATCAGGTGGGTGGCAAGATTTATGACTCCGGTTATGCATCATTTATGGGTTCCGGATATACTAACGACATGGGTCATAATTGGCACAAGGATATTCTAAAAGCATGGACTCCAGAAAATCCTTATACTGATGTTCCCCGCCTCGATGCATCCGATAGTTATACATTCTCATCTTATCTGACAGACAGAGGTCTTGTTTCAAGCAACTATTTGGCTTTAAATAACATAACTATAGGATACACTATTCCTGCCACTGCTACTCAGAAAATAGGGATCAACAATCTTAGAGTATATGTTTCAGGTGATAACATAGCTCTTTGGAGCGCGAGAAAAGGTTTGGATCCGCGTCAGAGCTTTACATCAGCAACTACCGCTCTCTATACAACTATGCGATGTATTTCCGGCGGTGTAAAAATTGAATTCTAATCTCAACATTCGTATAAAATGAAGACTATATATAAAATACTTCCTGCTTCGGTGATGCTGGCTTTAATGGGATCGTGCAACAATCTCGACACAGAACCTATGGGTGGGACTATCACTTCGCAACAGAAGGAACAGGTCACTGCAAACGATCCTTCAATGGCGGAAGCAAGTGTCAATGCTCTCCCTTTTATGACAAAGCAGTATTGTGGAGTTTATAATAACTCAAGCGTCCAAAGTGATTTCGGATGGCCATCTTCGATGCTTTTCTTGGATTCAAGGACTGCTGACATGCCTGCTACAACAAGTGGATATAACTGGTTCGCCTCATCTTTGGATTACAGTGACAAAAATGCAACTGCGAGAACAACCCGATTACACTGGAGTACGAATTATAATATGATATATTCATGTAATTCAATACTCAAGAACATTGATATAAATACGACTAACGAGTCTTTGAAATATTTTCTTGCACAGGCTCTTGGTTATCGTGCATGGGCATATTTCAACCTCGCTCAATTATATCAATTCACATATGTCGGGAATGAAGACAAACCATGTGTTCCTATAATTACGGAAGAAAATGATGAGCAGGCTGCCACTGACGGTGCTCCACGTGCAACAGTAGAAGAGGTTTACACTCTCATTCATTCTGATCTTGACAAAGCTATAGAATTTCTTAAAGAAACCGGGCATATCGCTCCTGCCGATCGTCTTGGGAAGCAATTCATGACAGCTTCTACTGCAACGGGTATCCGCGCTCGCGTAAATCTTGTTCAAAACCGTTGGAGTGAGGCTGCAGCCGATGCATCTTATGTGATTCAGAATAGTGGTGCCACTCCATATTCAATTGCAGATGTCTCCAAACCTTCATTCTGGGACGCATCTGATAATTCTTGGATTTTTGCTATAGATATTGAATCCGGAGAAGTCGGAAATCTCCATTGCTGGCCAGGGCACTTCGTAACATTCTATTCTGGAGGTTACGCTCAGGTGGGTGTGTATCGTAAAATCAACAAACAGCTTTTTGAGAACATTCCAACTACTGATGTAAGAAAAGGATGGTGGTGTGACGCAACCGGTTATAGCCCGAACCTTGATGCTGCTCATGCCAATGTGCTTTATAGCTATTTCGAAAGTCAAGAGGAAGCTGCATATGTTAACACCAAATTTGACACCTATCAAAGTATGTTCTCAGGAATGTGCTATCTAAATGATCTCCCATTGATGCGTATCGAAGAAATGTATCTTACTCTTGCGGAGGCTCAAGCAATGGGTGGTGATACTGGTACGGCATTGTCAACCCTCAATAATTTCGTATCAACATATAGAAATCCCAATTATAATTTCTCTTCATCTTCGGCAACAGATATTCAAGATGAAATCTGGAATCAGCGCCGGATTGAACTTTGGGGTGAAGGTCTCGCTTACTTCGATTTGTTGCGTCTAAATAAACCAATGAATCGTGTCGGCGGAGGATTCGAACCTTCAGTATGTTTCAATATACCGGCAGGAGATCCACTGCTTATTTATCTGATACCTCAGGCTGAGATGCAGGCCAATCCCGGATTGACAACAAATAATCCTGAAGGTGCTGCTCCCACTCCAATAGCTGAGTAATTATTAAAAAAATGAAATATGAAAATAATTAATAGAATAGGAATTGTAGCTTCATTGGCAATTGCTGCGTTGATATCTTCTTGCTCTGACAAGGGATATTGGGATGAAGCCCCCCGTGAACAAGGTTACAGTTTTGACGCAGCCAACTATACAGAGGAGTTGAAACCTGGACCACAGGATATTAAATTGACATTGCACAGAAGTGTGATTTTCGGAGATCAATCAGTAGATGTTACATTCACTCCCGCAGAGGGATGCCCGTCTGATATATCTGTGGAAAGTCCTGTGACTTTCAAGTCTGGTAGCAGCACGGCTGAGGTAATTCTTCATATTGCTGATGCTAATCCTCCATATACATATTCTGGAACACTCACATTCAATGGTGATCCAAGCTACACCGGAATATCACAATGTACTTTAAGAATGCCGGTAAGTTACACTTGGCAATCGATAGGGACAGGCAAATTCTTTGATGCATTTGTAATGGATGACACAATGTTTGATGTTGAGATTGTTCAGGCAGAAGGATTTAAACGTTACCGTGTCATGAATCCATATAAAGAATTTTATGAGACAGGTGGTGCAGCAGATTATGGAGATATGTATGGGTCTAACGGACCTGAATATATTGAGTTCTGGGAGACCTCAAACGGACTTCTGATGTACAACGCCTGGGCCACCGGACTTATTTATCAGGGAGATCCTGAAAACAGCATCAACGCTTATCCATGGTCTGCTATGTCCAATGGTGTTGAAGGTTATGATATCTGGGCAGAACCCGGACACGCTGCTCTTTCTCCAATTTATTATATTCCTAATGTAGGAGGTTATGGTCAACAACAATACGCTGTAGAAATAATACTTCCATAACATAGGTATAATTGAAACTAAATCGAGTGGGTCAGGAAATATATTTCCAGGTCCACTCGATTTGTGTTTTTAGAAAGTCCAATACTCCTTAAAACAAGCACATTTTTGTAAGTATCAGTTAAAACTATATCACCATACCATTACTTGGGAGTGCGTGCCGTTTCGGCAAGAGCCTTTTTTCTGTCGCCACTCAAGACAATCCAAGGTTTTCCACAAAGACCGTCACTATTTCCAATCGGGAAGTAGAACAATGAGCAAACGCCGGCAATCAATATATAAATACCCGTCAGCTTGACACGTGCATCAGCTAACGGGTATTTTTTTGTTGAGGGAATATTGCTTATTTCGCTATTTTGAGGGTCTTGGAATTTCCTCTTTTGTCTATTGCCTTGACAATGTAGATACCGGCAGGCTTGTCTTCCATATTTACTGATACTTCACTGCCATTTATTATGGGATCCACACCTACCTGTCTGCCATCCAAAAAATATATGGCAAGGGATGCTATTCCATTCGTGGATATTGCTGAAACCTGTCTTAAATTCCTGTCAAATGAAACTGTGATATCTCCACCATCTTTTTCAAGTGTTTCCACACCCGAATCTGCAATCTCAAATAGAATCGGAGCTACATCGTCAATTTGCTTCAACTCGCCATCTGATTCCTGAAATAGGGCAATCATGTAGATTTCACCTGTTTTGCCATCTGAAAAGTCAAAAGTTTGGGTCAAAGTCATGGATTGTCCGGCACTTAACAAGGGAATTTCACTGAATTTCGAAACAATAAGAGATGTACCTCCTGTTTTCAGGAACACTCCAAAATATATTGGGCTGCCCTGATAACCTTCGATCACCTCTAATTGGCAACTAACCGGAATTACCGATGAATCATATACGGTGTACAGACGTGTTGTCATACCACTCTCAAACTGAAACGTTTTTGAAGATAACCCCGTTAATTCCAACTCAGTCAACCTGATTTTGGTTTCAGGAACATTAAGTGTCATTGTAACCTTCGATTCCCATTTATATGATTCAGAAGTTTCAGGATCGAAAAATCCGAGTGTATAAGTCGTGTCTCCCGAGGGTTCATCCAGACCTTCCTCAAGTTCAAAGACCGTTATAAATTCTTTGGTAATTGTTTCTTTTGGCATAACGCTGACAGTTATGCCATTACCTGTGAATATTGTCTGATTCCCGGAAGATAACTTCGGATAATACGTTTTGGTGAGCTCCTTTTCTGAATCGTTGGTCAATGATATGCTGATTTTGGCAGACTGGCTGTAATAAAGCTCAGAAGTAATATCAGCATTCGTGATAGTCATTTCAGGGATTCCCAAATCTTCTACAGTGTATGTGGAACCTGATTTGGAAAAATAGCCATAATTATAACCTTCAGACACACAAAGCACCGGGAGATAGTCAGATTCCGGTGCATCTTTAGATTTAGAGCACACTGTAAGTTTGTATTTTCCATCTGACAGGTTCTTGGGTAACGTCACCGTCCCTTTCGTTAACCCGTAATAAAGAATCTGATAAGAACCATTCTCCCCCTCTCTAATTTCGGGAGCATTGACTCTTCCTGATGTAAATGTCACGTATTGAGTTGTGCCGCCTGTGTCATCCACCGGTTCTATTGAAACACCTATAGAGACATCAAGTGCCTGCAAACCCATGTTTGCCCACATACCTGTCCTGTCGCCATTATCAATCGATAACGACATACTATCAAATTTCGATACCATTTTCAGATTTCCGAGCTGAACAAGCCGGGGGTCGGGCGCAGTTGAAGTAGACGGCTGGATTCCGATTATAATATCCTGACCATAATTAAATCCGCCACCTTCCCCACCGCCACTACCGAGAGAACCGGGATTAAGTGCATCAAGAAGGAAATAACCGTCAGACAAACCTCCCCATCCCCAATTGAAGTGGAAGAACCCGTCAGAAGAATAACCGTCGCACACAAATTCATGACCTGCAGTGGGTGAACTTCCACCATACAATACAGGTCTGCCTGAAGCAACCTCTTCATAAATCATATCCCCCCAGGCTTCCGCAGAGAAATAGTTCCTATCCCAATATTGCAGGTTGGAATTATATTTGAAATCGGATATCAAAGCTTGAGCTGCATTGATACTTGAAGCTCCCGATTCTTTAGTGCCATATTGCATATCGCAGGCATACCCGCAAGCCTTCATCAAATATGCAACCGCACTTGCCTGCGTTTCGTTATAGTCGGCAGCTCCATTATAAACATCAAGCATATTGTTCCAATCAAATTTCTGTTCAGTAAACGACATGCTGTAACTTTCTCCTGTGACCGGAATAGTGACAGTTGCCCCTCCCACTCCGAGATCGGGATAGTTCCAGTATTTCATCACCTGTGCCATTGCGGTTGCCACACAACCTGTAACCGCACGCTCACCTTTTATCTCAGGACACATGTTGTTGAACGGTGCCGATTGATTCCACTTGGTTTTGATTAGAGGCGATACCGCGTTTCGGTCAGCCCTTGTGGATGAAACATATTGGGACGCCCCGTTCTGCCGGGCATAGGAAATCTGTCGTCCGTATTGCTCCACCCACCATTTCATCTGCGGAGGAATTTCATCTTTATTGAACTTCCCATTGTCGGCATATCCCAATACGGGAGCCATCACATCGTCTGCACTCAGCACAATATATCCGGGAGATCCGGCATTGTCAAACACATAGACGGCAGCATCTCCCGAAGAGAGATATGAAGTGAAAAGCAATTCATGAGATTTACCGCCTCTTGTGGGCAGTGATATTCCACTTTCTGTCTGCATTCGCCTTAAAGCCTGATCAGGAGTGAGGAAATCTCCATACATGGGCACGGCGGCGACAAATGATACTATTACCAGGAGTAAATTTTTCTTCATGACAATGAAGTTGTGGGTTTATGGTTCAGTGTTTAATTATCCAATCGGAAACAGTTCTGGTCTTTGTGTAAAACCTTGGATTGTCTTGAGTGGCGACAGGAAAAGGCTCTTGCCTAAACGGCGTGGACGCCCAAGGAAGAAGTATTGTCCTCCTGATTTGATAATATCTTCGATGTATCGGGTTTTGTCAATATAAACACAATCCCGTCCTCTCATAACTTCAAACGACTGCTCGCCGACGCCATATCTTGCCAGTCTTTCCATACTCTTAGCATTTTATCTGCAAATATAGTTCAAAAAAACGGGATTATTAAAAACGTTGAATTAAAAAACGCATAATTTGATTATTTGGTCGGATTTATCTATTTTTGTCAAAATTAATTGTTTTATGGCTTTAAAATCTTTTTATTACCAATTGTTTCTGACAAGCTGTATGATTGCATCAGGGCAGCATGTTTTCGCACAACAAAACCATGTTGAAGAATGGAATGACGATATAAGACGTTCGCTCGTTTTTTGTCCCGGAGATTATGAATCGCGCTTTTACCGCATCCCGGCAATAGTCTCCACATCTGACGGCACATTGGTGGCGGTGGCTGACAAACGAATAGAACACAACGGCGATCTTCCTGCAAAAATAGACATAGTGTGCCGCAGAAGCGTGGATGGAGGACTCACATGGAGTCCGTATGTGACCGTGGCAGCTCACGATTCCGTGGGTGGATGCGGAGACGCGGCTCTTGTTTTTGACCGTAACGCAGGAGATCTGATAACCATCTTCAGCCACGGCAACGGACTTTGGCAGAATTCTCCTGCCCATATATCGGTAAGCCGGAGCCATGACAACGGTATCACCTGGGATAACCCGATTGACATAAACCCGCAGATATTGACCACCGACTCACTCGGGAATCAACCTATAAAATGCACAAGTGCATTCGCATCTTCAGGAAGAGCACTGCAATTATCAGATGGAAGGATTATCTTTGCTTTGGTCACACGCCAAGCCGGCAACAAACATTTCAAGGTCTATGCCATCTATTCAGATGACGGGGGATATAACTGGAAAGCTTCATCCAATCCTGCATCGGAAGACGGTGACGAAGCTAAGATTGTTGAGCTGCAAGACGGATCTCTTATCATGAGTGTCAGAAATCGCTTCGGATCACTAAGAAAGTTTTCCTATTCAAAAGACAGAGGTGAAACATGGAGCGAACCGTTGCCGATAGAAAGTCTTCCCGATCCCCGATGCAACGGAGATATCATCAGATATACCCACAATGGAAAAGATATTCTCTTGCATTCCCTCCCATCCGATCCGAAAGGGAGAAACGATGTGGCGATATTTGTAAGCGAAGACAACGGGAAAAACTGGCATATCGGGAAAAAAGTGGTCACCACCCCTTCGGCATATTCTTCCATGACCGTGCTGCCTGATGGTTCAATCGGAATATTGACAGAAGAAAGCCAGAACGATCATTATAGCTACAACATATGGTTCACCCGTATCCCTATAGATGCAATTATTACCAAAACTGAGTGATTGCCAACTTGGATCCCCCATATCCATAGATGTGATTAAAACTCATTAAATTATTAGGGAATTTAGGACTAAAAAAAGAGACATGTTGCCAACATGTCTCTTTTTTTATTAGTTTGCCCGACATGGGCATAATCTAACGGGTGTAAGTCCCGAGTGCGCCCCGATAGCGGGAAGCACATAGTCCG
>CAMTMX010000110.1 GCA_947073495.1 uncultured Porphyromonadaceae bacterium | reverse complement strand
AACTGTTTTACTTTAGACTCGGCAATGCGCATGGTTGCCGGCACAGCGAGAAGCATGGGTATCACCGTTAAAGGGGCATTCCCTGAAAACATCTAAAAATCTTCAAAAATGGGAAAACTGACAAAAAATCAAAAGTTAGCTTTGTCGAAGATTGAACCCGGGAAGGCTTATACTCTCGCCGAAGCTGCAGAGAAGGTTAAAGAGGTAACTTTTACCAAATTTGACGCTTCTTTCGATATAGACGTGCGTCTCGGAGTCGATCCTCGTAAGGCTGACCAGATGGTTCGTGGCGTAGTTTCACTTCCTCACGGCACAGGTAAGCAGGTACGTGTATTGGTGCTTTGTACACCTGATGCAGAAGCTGCTGCCAAAGAAGCTGGCGCTGATTATGTAGGTCTCGACGAATATCTTACAAAGATCAAAGGTGGTTGGACGGATGTTGACGTTATCATAACTCAGCCTTCTGTCATGGGTAAGCTCGGTCCTTTGGGTCGTATCCTCGGTCCACGTGGTCTTATGCCAAACCCGAAGAGCGGTACGGTGACTATGGATGTTGCCAAGGCTGTCAAGGAGGTAAAGCAAGGTAAGATCGATTTCAAGGTTGACAAAACAGGTATCGTTCACGCCTCTATCGGTAAGGTAAGTTTCACCGCCGACCAGATGCGCGACAATGCAAAGGAATTTATCAACACACTTGTAAAACTGAAACCTGCTACAGCAAAGGGTACATATATCAAGAGCATTTATCTTTCGAGCACAATGAGTCCCGGCGTAAAAGTGGAACCCAAGTCTGTGGTTGAATAAACTAAAATGAAGACGAAATGAAAAAGGAAGATAAATCACTCATCATTGAAAAGATCGGTAATACGCTCGGAGAATATTCCTGCGTATATCTGACCCAGACCTCAGGTCTCGATGCCGAAAAAACAAGCGCGCTCCGTCGTGCATGTTTCAAGGACGATATAAAAATGCTTTGTGTTAAGAACACACTACTCAAGAAGGCATTTGAAGCAAGCGAGACCGATTATAGCGGGCTTTATGATCTTCTCCACGGCGAGACAACACTTCTTCTTAGCAATGTAGGCAACGCGCCCGCAAAGCTTATCAAGAAATTCCGCCAAAAGAACGACACTCTTCCAATGCTCAAGGGTGCGTTTGTAGAAGAGACAGTTTATGTTGGTGAAGAGCAGTTAGACACTCTCAGCAACATCAAGAGCAAAAATGAACTTATCGCCGATGTCATCGGTCTTCTCCAGAGTCCTGCCAAGAACGTTGTCAGCGCTCTTCAGAGCGGAGCAACCAAGCTTCATGGTATTTTGGAGACCTTGTCTAACAAAGAAAACTAATCAAGTAAAAAATAATAAAAAGAAATACAACAATGGCAGATTTGAAAGCATTTGCAGAACAATTGGTTAACCTTTCCGTAAAGGAAGTGAACGAACTTGCTCAGATCCTCAAAGAGGAATATGGCATCGAACCCGCCGCTGCTGCAGTGGCAGTTGCAGCTGGTCCAGTAGCTGGTGGCGCTCCTGCTGAAGAGGAGAAGACTAACTTTGACGTAATCCTCAAAGCTGCTGGCGCAAGCAAGCTCGCAGTTGTTAAGCTCGTTAAGGAGCTCACAGGTCTCGGCCTTAAGGAAGCTAAGGCTCTCGTTGATGGCGCTCCCGGTGTCGTTAAGGAAGGTCTTCCCAAAGCAGAGGCTGAGGGCTTGAAGAAGCAGCTTGAAGAAGCTGGTGCTGAAGTAGAGCTCAAATAAGTAAATCCTTATCCTACCAATAGGTTAAGAACGCTAGAGAAGTGGCGTTCTTAACCTTTTTTTGGCATATTTAAATGATTATAACCCATTTTGGCTTTATATTTGAATTACAATTAATTGCCCGATGGGCCAAGCCATCATCACTTCTCAAGGAGTAAATTTTACAGAAAACAACAACCCCAATGTCAGTAAATTTAACCGAAAAACCGCGCGTAAACTTCGCTTCGATAAAGAATCCGCTCCCTTTTCCTGACTTCTTGGAGGTGCAGCTGAAATCTTTCAAAGATTTTCTTCAGCTTGACGTGCCGCCGGAGGATAGAAAAAATCAGGGACTCTACAAGGTGTTTGCGGAGAATTTCCCAATTGCCGACACTCGCAACAATTTCGTATTGGAGTTTCTCGATTACTATATCGACCCTCCACGTTATTCAATTGACGAATGTCTCGAAAGGGGTCTCACTTATAGCGTGCCTTTAAAAGCCAAGTTGAAGCTTTATTGCACGGATCCCGACCATGAGGACTTCGACACCACTATTCAAGATGTCTATCTCGGTCCCATACCTTATATGACTGAGCAGGGCACCTTCGTGATTAACGGTGCAGAACGAGTTGTCGTCTCTCAGCTTCACCGTTCTCCTGGTGTGTTTTTCGGACAAAGCACTCATGCTAACGGAACTAAGTTATATTCAGCCCGTATCATTCCTTTCCGTGGAAGTTGGATTGAGTTTGCAACTGACATCAACAATGTGATGTATGCTTATATTGACCGTAAGAAGAAGTTGCCGGTCACTACGCTTCTTCGCGCTATAGGTCTTGAAAGCGACAAGGACATCATACAGATTTTTGATCTTGCTGAAGAAATTAAAGTAACTAAGCAGAATCTTAAGGCAGCAGTCGGTAGAAAGCTCGCCGGACGTATTGTTAAAAGCTGGCTTGAGGATTATTGCGATAGTGCCACCGGTGAAGTCGTGTCTATAGAGCGTAACGATGTGGTCGTTGACCGTGGCACTGAGCTTACTGAAGACAATATAGATGCCATAATTGAAAGCGGTGCCAAAACAGTGCTCCTCGAAAAGGAAAATGTCAGCGCCGTCGATTATAGCATTATCTTCAATACATTGCAAAAGGATACTTCCAACTCAGAGAAGGAAGCGATCCAATATATTTATCGACAGCTCCGCAACGCCGAGCCACCGGATGATGCTTCCGCACGCGAGGTGATTCAAAATCTTTTCTTCTCAGAGAAAAGATATGATCTCGGAGAGGTCGGGCGTTTCCGTATTAATAAAAAGCTTGGTCTAGACACCCCCGAGAATGTTAAAGTTCTCACCCGTGAAGATATTATAGCAATTATCAAGTATCTCATCGAGCTTATAAATTCCAAGAGCGATGTCGATGATATCGACCACTTGAGTAACAGGCGTGTGCGTACAGTCGGTGAGCAGCTTTATAATCAATTTGGTGTAGGTCTTGCACGTATGTCACGCACAATCCGCGAGAGGATGAATGTGCGCGACAACGAGGTGTTCAAGCCTATTGACCTCATTAATGCGAAGACAATCTCTTCTGTAATAAACACCTTCTTTGGTACTAATGCACTGTCTCAGTTCATGGACCAGACAAACCCATTGGCTGAGATAACACATAAGAGACGTATGTCTGCCCTTGGTCCCGGCGGTCTTTCGCGTGAACGCGCAGGATTCGAGGTGCGAGACGTGCACTATACACATTACGGACGTCTATGTCCTATCGAGACTCCGGAAGGTCCGAATATCGGTCTGATTTCATCTCTTTGTGTATATGCGAAGATCAACAACCTTGGTTTCATCGAGACTCCATACCGTGTTGTAGAAAACGGTAAGGTTAATATCGACAATAACGAGGTTGTCTATATGACTGCCGAAATAGAGGAGGGTAAAATGATTGCACAAGGCAACGCTCCTCTAAATGATGACGGCACATTCATCAACAACCGCGTAAAAGCTCGTCTTGAAGCCGACTTCCCGATTGTTGCCCCGGAACAGGTCAACCTGATGGATGTGGCTCCGATACAGATAGCTTCGATTGCAGCATCTCTGATTCCTTTCCTTGAGCATGATGACGCTAACCGTGCGTTGATGGGTTCTAACATGATGCGTCAGGCAGTTCCTCTTCTTAGAAGCGAAGCTCCTATCGTAGGTACAGGTATTGAAGGTCAGCTCATTCGCGATTCGCGTACTCAGATTATGGCGGAAGGCGCCGGGGTGATCGAATATGTTGATGCAACTGTTATCCGTATCAAATATGACCGCACTGAAGATGAGGAGTTTGTTGAGTTTGAACCTGCAACAAAGGAATATAAGATTCCTAAGTTCCGTAGAACCAATCAGGGCACGACGATCGACCTCCGTCCTATATGCGAAGTAGGTCAGAGGGTAGAACGTGGCGACATCCTCACAGAGGGATACTCAACTGAGAAAGGTGAGCTTGCTCTCGGACGTAACCTTAAAGTTGCGTTCATGCCTTGGAAGGGTTACAACTATGAGGATGCTATCGTGCTGAACGAACGCATGGTTCGTGAAGATATTTTGACTTCTGTACACGTAGATGAGTATACTCTCGAAGTCAGAGAGACAAAGCGTGGTATGGAAGAGCTTACAAGCGATATTCCCAACGTCAGTGAGGATGCTACGAAAGATCTTGACGAGAGGGGTATTATCCGTGTCGGTGCGCATGTAGTGCCCGGTGACATCATGATCGGTAAGATCACTCCAAAAGGGGAAAGTGATCCTACTCCGGAAGAGAAGCTGCTCCGTGCTATTTTCGGAGACAAGGCTGGCGATGTGAAGGATGCTTCCCTTAAGGCATCTCCTTCTCTGAAGGGTGTCGTGATCGGCACAAACCTCTTCTCACGCGCGCTGAAGAGCAAAAATAAGAAGAGCGCCAATGCGCAGCTTCCCAAACTTGATGAGGAGTATGAAGATAAGCAGAGCGAGCTTAAGGAAATTCTTGTAGGTAAGCTCCAGTCTCTTCTCAAAGGTAAAGTTTCAGCCGGAGTTAAAGACTTCATAGGAGTTGACATTATACCCACTGGTGCACGTTTTGCTGATCAGACTTTCGGCAATATTGACTATGAAACCGTCAACCTTGGAAATTGGACTGACGATGAGCGTATCAACAAAATGGTAATGGCTCTTATCACCAATTATCTGCGCAAATCTAAGGAGATTGACAGCGAACTGCGTCGCAAGAAGTTTGATATCACTATCGGTGACGAACTTCCTTCCGGCATCATGCAGATGGCGAAGGTATATATCGCCAAGAAACGTAAGATTGGCGTAGGTGACAAAATGGCAGGTCGTCACGGTAACAAGGGTATTGTGTCGAGAGTGGTTCGTCAGGAAGATATGCCGTTCCTTGAAGACGGTACTCCTGTAGATATAGTTCTTAACCCTCTTGGTGTGCCTTCACGTATGAACCTCGGTCAGATCTTCGAAACGGTTCTTGGCTGGGCGGGACGTGAACTCGGAGAGAAATTCGCAACCCCGATTTTTGATGGTGCAAGTCTTGACGATCTCAACGAATGGACTGACAAGGCAGGAATCCCAAGATATGGTAAGACATATCTTTATGACGGCGGCACAGGCGACCGGTTTGACCAGCCTGCAACAGTCGGCGTGATCTATATGCTTAAGTTGGGTCACATGGTAGAAGATAAGATGCATGCCCGTTCAATCGGTCCGTACTCTCTTATCACACAGCAGCCCCTCGGTGGTAAGGCACAGTTCGGTGGTCAGCGTTTCGGTGAGATGGAGGTTTGGGCTCTCGAGGCATTCGGTGCAGCTCATATTCTTCAGGAGATCCTCACAATCAAGAGTGACGATGTGATGGGACGTAGCAAAGCCTATGAGGCTATTGTCAAGGGTGATCCGATGCCTAACCCAGGCATTCCTGAATCTCTCAACGTGCTTCTGCATGAATTGCGCGGTTTGGGCTTGAGCATCACCTTGGAATAATTCAGAAATCAAGAAGGAGACAAACAATAATATGGCTTTAAAGAAAGACAATAAGATCAAAAGCAATTTCTCGAAAATCACCATTGGTCTTGCCTCTCCGGAGGAGATCAAGGCGAAGAGTAGCGGGGAAGTGCTGAAGCCTGAGACAATCAACTACCGCACTTACAAACCGGAACGTGACGGTCTTTTCTGTGAAAAGATTTTCGGTCCGGTAAAGGATTACGAGTGCCATTGCGGAAAATATAAAAGAATCCGCTACAAAGGCATCGTCTGCAACCATTGCGGTGTGGAAGTGACTGAAAAGAAAGTGCGTCGCGAGAGAATGGGTCATATCGAACTGGTTGTTCCCGTTGCTCACATCTGGTATTTCCGTTCGCTTCCCAATAAGATTGGTTATCTGCTCGGCCTTCCCTCAAAGAAGCTCGATGCAGTGGTCTACTACGAGCGCTACGTTGTGATCAATCCGGGTGTTTCAGGCAGAGAGAAACTTGATTTGCTCACAGAGGAGGAATATCTTGAGATAGTGGATAATCTTCCTGAAGAGAACAGGTTCCTTCCTGACGACGATCCTAATAAATTTGTTGCCAAGATGGGTGCTGAGGCTATCTATGATCTTCTCCGTGAGATCGATCTCGTGCACTTGGCAGCTGATCTCCGCCACAAGGCAAATATCGACGGCTCTCAGCAGAGAAAGACCGAAGCTCTGAAGCGTCTGCAGGTCGTGAATTCTTTCCTTGCGTCTGCTGACCGCAACAAACCTGAGTGGATGGTGCTGAAGGCTGTGCCGGTGATTCCACCTGAGCTTCGTCCTCTCGTACCCCTTGACGGCGGACGTTTTGCGACATCCGACCTTAACGACCTTTATCGTCGTGTAATTATAAGAAACAATCGTCTGAAACGACTCATCGAGATTCAGGCTCCCGAGGTGATTCTTCGCAATGAGAAGCGTCTCCTTCAGGAAGCTGTCGACTCTCTTCTTGACAATAGCCGCAAGGCGTCTGCGGTCAAGAGCGATGTCAACCGTCCTCTCAAGTCTCTTTCGGACAGCCTTAAGGGTAAGCAAGGTCGTTTCCGTCAGAACCTTCTCGGTAAGCGTGTCGACTATTCCGCACGTTCGGTTATCGTGGTAGGTCCTGAACTTAAGATGCATGAGTGCGGTATTCCTAAGCTCATGGCGGCTGAACTTTACAAACCGTTCATTATCCGCAAGCTTATTGAACGCGGTATCGTAAAGACTGTGAAGAGTGCAAAGAAGATTGTAGACCGTAAGGAACCGGTTGTATGGGATATCCTCGAACATGTGATGAAAGGTCATCCCGTGTTGCTTAACCGTGCCCCGACTCTTCACCGTCTCGGTATTCAGGCGTTCCAGCCCAAGATGATCGAAGGAAAGGCTATCCAGCTTCATCCGCTCGCATGTACTGCGTTCAACGCCGACTTTGACGGTGACCAGATGGCGGTTCACCTTCCTCTTGGCAATGAAGCTATCCTTGAGGCGCAGATGTTGATGCTTGGTGCGCACAACATCCTTAACCCCGCAAACGGTGCTCCTATCACCGTGCCTTCTCAAGACATGGTTCTCGGTCTTTATTACATCACAAAACTCCGTCCCGGTTCAAAAGGGGAGGGAACTAAGTTCTATGGTCCTGAAGAAGCCGAGATTGCATACAACGAAGGCAAGGTGACTCTTCACGCGCCTGTGTCAGTTCTTGTTGATGATATCGACGAGAATGGCAACCCGGTCAAGGTGATGAAAGAAAACACCTCTGTAGGTCGCGTGTTGTTCAACCAGTTTGTGCCTAAAGAGATAGGATATGTCAACGAAATCATATCAAAGAAGTCACTGCGTACGATCATCGGAAAGGTGATCAAGACTTGTGGTGTGACCCGTTCAGCTCAATTCCTGGATGATATCAAGAATCTTGGATATAAGATGGCATTCCGTGGAGGTCTGTCATTCAACCTTGGAGACGTGATTATCCCGAAGGAGAAGGAGGAATATGTGGCTGAGGGTTATGCTCAGGTTGAAGAAGTGCTTCAGAACTATGCGATGGGTCTTATCGGTGATAACGACCGCTATAATCAGGTTATCGATATTTGGACTCACGTCAACGCCAAGCTTGCCGATACCTTGATGAAGCAGATGAAGGAAGACCAGCAGGGCTTCAACTCAGTATACATGATGCTTGATTCAGGTGCCCGTGGTTCTAAAGACCAGATCCGTCAGCTTTCAGGTATGCGTGGTCTTATGGCTAAACCGCAGAAAGCCGGTGCAGAGGGTGGTCAGATCATTGAGAACCCGATTCTTGCAAACTTTAAAGAAGGTTTGTCTGTGTTGGAGTACTTTATCTCTACCCACGGTGCGCGTAAGGGTCTTGCGGATACCGCGCTTAAGACAGCCGACGCCGGTTATCTTACCCGTCGTCTTGTCGATGTGGCACATGATGTCATCATCACTGAAGAAGACTGTGGAACACTCCGCGGGCTCGAATGTCGTGAGATTAAAAACAACGAGGAGGTGGTCGCTTCGCTTAGTGAACGTATCCTGGGTCGTGTGTCTGTTCACGATATTATCGATCCATATACCAACGAGGTGATCGTGGCAGCCGGTGAGGAAATCACTGAAATTGCTGCAGACCGCATCGAAAAGTCTCCGATTGAATCGGTTGAGATTCGTTCTGTGCTTACATGTGAGTCTAAGAAAGGTGTATGTGCAAAATGTTACGGACGCAACCTCTCTAACCACCGTATGGTGCAGAAAGGTGAGGCTGTCGGCGTGATCGCTGCACAATCAATCGGTGAGCCCGGTACTCAGCTTACTCTTCGTACATTCCACGTCGGTGGTGTTGCAAGCAACGTTGCAGCTATCAAGGATGTGACTTCAAGATATGACGGTAGACTAGAAATTGACGAGCTCCGTACTGTCAAGAATAAGGATAATGTTGATGTTGTTGTGGGACGTATGGCAGAAATGCGCATAGTAGAACCCAAGTCAGGCATTATTCTCACAACAGCCAATATCCCTTACGGCTCTAAACTTTATTATAAAGATGGAGATACAGTCAAGGTTGGCGACATGATCTGTGAATGGGACCCCTTCAATGCCGTGATCGTTGCTGAAGAGGGTGGTAAGGTTAAATTCGAGAACATGGATGAGGGTGTCACCTTCCGCACAGAAAGTGATGAGGGTACAAACCTGAGTGAGAAGATCATTATCGAATCTAAGGACAGAACCAAAGTGCCTGCCGCAGAATTCTATGACAACGAGGGTAACCTTATCCGTACATATTCTCTTCCTGTAGGTGCCCACCTTCTTATCAACGAGGGTGAGGTTCTCACTCCGGGTGAAGTGTTTGTGAAGATTCCCCGTTCAGCCGGTAATGCAGGTGACATCACCGGTGGTCTGCCACGTGTCACCGAGCTCTTCGAGGCGCGCAACCCGAGCAATCCTGCCGTGGTGAGCGAAATCGACGGCGAGGTTAAATTCGGTAAGATCAAACGTGGTAACCGCGAAATATCTGTCACCTCCAAGCTTGGAGAAGAGAAGAAATATCTTGTGCCTCTGTCAAAGCAGATTCTTGTTCAGGAAAACGACTTCGTTCGTGCCGGCACTCCGCTTTCAGACGGACATATCACTCCTGCCGATATCCTCAATATCAAGGGTCCGACGGCAGTTCAGGATTACATCGTTAATGAGGTGCAGGACGTTTATCGTATGCAGGGTGTGAAGATCAATGACAAGCACTTTGAAGTCATTGTCCGTCAGATGATGCGTAAGGTGAATATTCTTGATCCGGGCGACACCCGTTTCCTTGAGCAACAGGTTGTCGACAAGCTCGAGTTCATGGAAGAGAATGATAATATCTGGGGTAAGAAGGTGATCACCGATGCAGGCGACTCAACAACTTATCTTGCAGGTCAGATTATCACTGTCCGTAAGCTCCGTGACGAGAATTCGGCCCTTAAGCGCAAAGACCTCCGCATAATGCAGGTTCGCGATGCGGTTCCGGCAACTTCTGAGCAGATTCTTCAGGGTATCACGCGTGCGGCTCTTCAGACATCAAGCTTCATGTCTGCCGCATCATTCCAGGAGACAACCAAAGTGCTCAATGAGGCAGCAATCAACGGTAAAACCGATACTCTCGAGGGCATGAAGGAAAATGTGATCTGTGGTCACTTGATTCCTGCAGGTACAGGTCTTAGGGAATATAACCGTCTTGTGGTTGCCAACAAAGATGAGTATGCAGCTCTTCAACTTACTGACAGTCCTGAAGAACTCGTGATAAATTAAAGAAGCCAATAAGGTATAAATACAATAAAAGCCGGTGGAAGTCCCACCGGCTTTTATTGTATTTATACCTACCTACGAAAAATTAATGTGCATATGATTGGCTTATGGCGTGAGCGAGATATAAAGCAGTGAAGATGGAATTATGGGGTTCCATAACGACT
>CAMTMX010000109.1 GCA_947073495.1 uncultured Porphyromonadaceae bacterium | reverse complement strand
AAGAACCGAAATCAGTGTATTGATAATCGGATACCGGAATCTGGGGAAGTTTGCTGGCATTATTATTAGTTGAATACCAAACCGGTACACATTCCACCTCATAAGCAATAACATGTGGCAATAGCTGGGGATTGATGACCAGATCAACCTTCGATTTACCTGACGCAGTGAAACGGTACTGCGCCTCATCTGTCTGGATGCCATTGAAACTATTGTTGATGACACCAACAGGATGCATATAGATAATTTTTTTTTTAATGATGCGCCGTCCACCGAGTTCTACACCGGTCACATCTTTACCTATATCAAACCCAGTCGTGGCTAATCCTGTTGACATCGGTTTCACTACGTTTCCTTTAATAGTAGTTGAAGCCTGAAGATTAAGCCTTACGTTCTGTTCGGAATAAGTTGGCTTTGAAAACTTTCCGAAGAAACTGTTAAGGATCTTTCCTGCCCCAGCCTTAACCAGCGCTCCTACTCCAGTAGCCAACAAGCCTACTATGCTTCGGGTATTGTTGTCCTCGCTGACATTTAGTATTTTCTTTGCCCATTTTTCCGCAGACTTACCAGTATAGGTTACAATTGAGTTTTCTAACCCTGATAGGCTATTATTTGATCCAGTTGCAATAATCTTTCCATTTATTTCTCCGTCAGTTTCCCCTATTAAATCTACAATAGATTGAGTGTATGACTCTGATCCAATTTTTATCCCAATATCATTTGGAGAGTTAGGATCATAAGACAAATTTGGAATTATGACAACATTCCATCCCTGTTCGAGGTAAGATTTGTTATCGATGGGCGCAACAGATGTCCTCCATCTAAAAGTTGACTTAAATTGGTAGCTTGAAGGTAACGTGATCTCGTTAAGACTGTTTATCCATGCCTGTGGTTTTGTGAAATAAATATTCCACAGTGCAGTATTATGTTCGCTTAAACTTTTATCAGAGTTGATATATACCTTGAGATCTCCTGTCGCTTGATTATATAATGCAATATAATCAATTGGAGCTTTAGAGAAGTCGGGCTCATACAGGGAATGGGACAACAATACCCAGCCATCTTCTTTTTTCATATCAGAGAGCACAGTATGATCCACAGGAGAATTTGCTCGTATATACCAAGGGAGCATTTCATTTTTTCCGTTAGGTCGTGTCACATACTCCATCTTTTCCCAATCAGACTCCAATGTCAGACTTGATCGTGTTAAAGAATTTTGATCACAAGACTCATTATTCTTTGAAGAGTTATCCATTACAAATAACTCATTGTCATCACTGCATCCGCTTAATGAAAGTGCGATGATGTTGATGAACAAAGCTAATGCTGTTTTTTTCATTTTTATAAGTTTGGTTAGTACGATTTTAAGTATTGTTTATAGTCAGGATGGTTGGCACAGAATTTATCCTTCATCTTCTGACGCTCTTCATAGGAGGGAAGCCCTTTTAATCCGTATCCATCCTGTTGGTCTCCAATCATGAATGCCGTATATAAAAGTGCAAGGGTATCAGATAATATATAGTAAGGTACATCCCCGGATATCTTGTTATTATCCAAGATTGGACCGGTAGGCAGAACATTCTCTTTTTGTTTTACAGCTTTCTCAAAATCCGTATCTTTCCAATGTTTCCAATCGATACTTCTGTAATCATTATCATTAAGCCAAAATGTTCGACTTAGATTGGAAGGGGCTGAACCGGTTAAACCGTTGCCCGATATTTTATATACAGTTTTATCTTTTTTATCGTCAGGAGGAAGAGATTCGATCCCCTTTGGCAAACTAAACAATTTTTTATTTGACAAAACAAGCATCCGGTTTAGTTCAGGGCATGTGAACAAATCCAATGGAATAGTTGACAATTGAGTATTTTGGATTATAAGGAGTTTGAGTTTTTCGCCTTTATCTTTCCTTTCCGGAAAATCTCCACACACGCCTTTTATGCATATCGTCATTGTTCGAAGGCTATCCAACTCCCAAATCATTGGAGAAACCTCTCCATAAAATATATTATCAAAATAGATATGTTCGTCACATACTGTTAAATCTGTGATACGATACTCCTTTATGTCATCAAACCATTGCCATTCAGGCATGCCCGACGGCCAAGAGGGAATGCTGTCGAGTTTCATCTTGTAGTAGTCGCAGACTTTATCAAGGTTGGGGCCGAAGGCGGTTTTCATGATTTCGCAGAACGCCGCACTGTCGTTACTGTTATAGGGGCGGTATTCTTTAGCGGGTCTGAAATCCGGTTGATCGTCATTTCCGCAAGATTGCAACGAGCAGATAACAGAAACTGAAATGAGCAAAAATGCAATAAGGTTTTTCATAAAATCAGGTATTGGTTAATTGTAAAAGTTTGTAGAATACAAGTGGTTTACTCTGTGCAAAATTAGAGAGAATCTGCTAAATAACCGATAAAAATGGCTCAAAATCGTTAGACTTTTCAAATTTACAACTTATTGTTTTACAACTTTATACACCTCTACACTCCCCCAAATATTAGACTCAATAAACTAAATATTTGATAATCAAAACAATACCCACAATAATCATCTACAATTACTATTCTATTGAATATTAAACAATTATACTATTTTTCATAAAATAAGGAGAGCGGGCTTTGATTAGCCCGCTCTTATGGAGAATTTCAAGTTTTGTCGGCAGTCAACCTTCGGTCGTGAGACGCCGAAAGTATTCACTTCATTCGCATCACAATCAAGACTTACAAATTCTTAATTCAAAATTATATTACCTTATCCAGTCAAGAGGATTAAGCTTCTCGCGGTTGCGCCACACCTCAAAATGGATAGAACTCCGGCTCCTGTCGTCTTCATCGGCAGCAAGCGAACCAAGCCCCTGACCGGCATTCACAGAGTCGCCCACCTTAACCGAAGGTGATGCAATATTTCCATAGACCGTATAATAGCTGCCATGATTCACAATCACCACAGTGTTGTATCCCGGAATCATATACACTCCCGAAACTTTACCGCCATATACAGCCAATGCCGACGAACCGGCGCTAACTTCAGCATCTATTCCCGGATTATCGTAGACCACATCCGGCAAATCAGGCAAAGATTGCCTGCCGAACCGTGAAGTGATCTTAAATGATCCCGACACTGGTTTCGGAAGACTGCCCTTCATTGCGGCAAAATTACCCTTTGCCGTTGAAGCCGCTGAAGAAGCAGCCGTTGAAGCCGATGACGCGGAGGTGCGTGGAGTGCGCTTCCTTGCGTCAGCATAATTCTTATTCGACTCTTTCGATACCGCCTTGGAGCCATCATTCTTTTGGGATTTTTTCTCAGCCTCTTTCGCAGCCTTCTTCTCCGCCTCCTTACGCTTCGCTTCCAGCCGAGCCAATTCCTTCTTACGTTTCTCTTCGGCCTCCCGGGCTTTCTTGGCTGCCTTTTCCTGCTCTTTCCTTAATTTTTCAGCCTCTTCCTTAGCCTTTTTATCTCCAGCCTTAGCCTCTTTCTCCTTTTGTGCAAGAAGAATTGCAGCCTCCTCTTCCGCTTTCTTCGCAGCTGCAGCCTCAGCTTTGTGTTCCTCCTCCAGGCGCGCGAGACGCTCCTCTTCCTGACGGGCTACGCGTTCAGCCTCGATACGGGCAAGCCGCTCCTCCTCCGCACGCCGCTCGGCTTCCTTACGGGCACGTTCCTCAGCCGCGCGTCTTTCCTCTTCGGCAATCAAAGCGGAAATACGGTTACGCAGTTCATTTGCCTCTGCCTGCTTCTTGCTCAGATGAGTCTGCAACGCCTTTCCGTTTGCCTTCAGGTCGGCAACGAGAGCATCCTGTTTGCCATATTGTTGTTGCAACACCGCCTGTTCCGACTTCTGAAGCTTGAGAGCCTTGTCCTGCTCGGTCTTAGCCGAAGCAAGCTGGTCACGTTGAGTCTTCAATTGGGCGGTCTTATCGGAAATGGCTGCGCTCTGACGGTCTTTCCACGCAGAAAACTGCTTAAGATAGCGCATACGCCGCAAAGCCTGATTAAAATTCTCGGATGCAAACACAAACGCAAGACCCGATTTGTTTTTCTGAGCCACACGCATTTTCTTTACTGCCTTCAGATATTCGTCACGCAATTTTTGGAGTTCGGATTCATTTTTTGTTATTCCGCTTTCAAGGGTGCCGATTTTACCTGACAAGGCATTTATCTTTCCGGTGGTTTCAGATATTTTCTTTTTTGATGCCGATATCTCACCTTCAAGTTTACCAAGTTCGCTCAGTCCCAGTCTCACCGACTTTTCATTCTCCTTAATCTGTTGTTCGGTCTGGCGAATCTCCTTCTGGGTGGCTTCCTGACGTTTCTTAACATCGGCGGATGTTTCTTTCTTTGTTGCCGATTTTCCTTTATTTCTCGATTGATTGGCTTTGCCTGACGTTGTTGCAGTGTTTTTTTTGTCGGTAGATCCCTTTGCTTTTCCCGAAGTTCCTGTACGCTTCTTGCGGACAGCCGTCTTCTGCTGAGGATCGGGAGATGCACACAAAGGCTCTGTCATCATTCCGCACAACGCGATAATGACCAAAGTATGGAAAACAGATCTTTTTATATATTGTAACATGAGAGGTAAGCTAATCTGAATCAGAAAGATTTCATAAAATCCGGAAAATCAAGCCGGGTATATTTGTCATTTAGTTTAATCGGTTGAACAGGAGAGCCGTTCCAGTCGGGGAAATCCAATTCCAATGTGCCACCCTTCTTTTTATCAGGCGACTGATATACCACCGAAAGATCGTAACCCTTACTGCCGTATCCGTAAGTGAGGCTAACCATTGTGTCGGGTTTTGTCAGCGGCAAAACAAGAAGCGCGGCAGTACGAGCCATGCCGTCTACAAGATATCCGTAGTTAAACTCTTCGAGAGCAACATCCGCCACAGGGAGCAATGAGAATTGTCCGTCAGCTTCCTGATATATCTCTACTTTTTCAACAATCTCCGGAGTCAGCAAACCCAGACCGGCTATCACCGGGCGAGCCAACAGGATGTTCTGCACGTCAGACAAAGTGCCGGGATAATGGGCAAGAACCTGAGAAAGAGGTTCTTTAACAAATGTCTTTTTCATTTTATTGACCACCAGCAAAGTGTCGCAATAGATTTCGGCGCGTCCCACTTCCCCCATGAAAGGAGCTCTCAATGAGATCAACACCGAGCTGTCGCGCTCCATATAAATCTTCACACTCGGACTTACAGGAAGCCCCTCCATCTTGAGTTTACCGGAGATAGAGACTGAACTCCAATCCACATACGCAGAAGAAATGGAATCAACCAACTCTGCCCTTACCGAAGCATCGGCAGGCTCTTGGGCATACGCATATCCGGCAAATGGAACCGCAAGCAATATTGTCAGCACAAACCTGACAACAAATAGATTTTTAAACATTTTATTTATCTGTTTCATCAACTGTCCTTGCCTACTGTCTTATTCAAAAAAGAATGTCTTATGTGTCACCTTCTTCTTTAGGAGTTCGTTCTCAGGCTCAAGTTTCAAGGCATGTTCCCAATTTTTAAGAGCCTCTTCAGGCTGATGGTTCATAAAATATATGTCGCCTAAATGGTGATAATATTCAGCGGCAGGTTCCCCTGAAAGTTCTGCGATTTCAACAGCCTGTTTCTGATATTCCAACGCATCCTTATAATCTTTCTTTTTAAACAATACCCATGCATACGTGTCAAGATAGGTTTCGTTTTCCGGATCCTGGTCAAGCGCCTCCTTACTCATCTTCATTGCCTTGTCAAGATCCCCACCGGTTTCAGTCAGGAAATAGGCATAATTATTTAGAGTGAGAGGGCTGGTGGCATAAAAGAACAAAGCGTTGTCGTAAGCCTTGAAGGTCTTGTCGGTTTCACCTGCCGTGTAATACATGTCGCCGAGCATTGTATATAGAGAGCATAGACGGGTAAGCCCGTCGAAATTCAAGCTCCCCCTGAATTTAGTGTCGGAGACGGAATCGGTCAGCGGGAGATCTGGATTTGCCTCATGTATCAGCTCGGCATACGCCTTTTCCGCCTCTTCAAAATTCTTCTCGGTTGTTGCTGCTGACGCATACATAAGTTTAAGCCCATTGGGTATCTCGATATGATCGGCGGCACGATGATATGTCTTCATGGCTTCGGCACCCCTTTCGTCGGCAAGCTGATACTGCATGAGCTGCCCCCAGTATGACACATTGTTAGGATCAAGGTCGATGGCATATCCGATCTGCTCTTCCGCATCCTTATAATCACCCTTTGCCCCGCTATAGCGTGCGGCAAGATCAAGCACAACAGGTTCGTGGGGATATTGCTCCATCAATACCGAAAACAGATGGTCGCCACGACCGGTATCGCTTTTATCATTTAGCAAAGACTGGAGATATTTTTCAAGAAACGCCACCTTTTCTTCAAGCATAAAATCTTCAGAAAGAAGCGCTTCATACATTTTATTGTCAAACTCGACACTGTCGCCGGCATTTTTATAATAATTGGCAAGCGCCATCTTTACCGCACCATTTCCTGGATTCATTTCCTCCGCCTGGTGGAAATAAGCAAGGGTGGAGTCATTATTCCCTATCACCTCATAAAGATTGCCCTTTAGAATCCTGAACGTAGGTTCATTCGGATTATAGTCTATCAACGCCGTAGCCTCGTCAATCGCGCCGACTGTGTCGCCGAGAGAAAGCAGATAACTCATTTTTTTTAGCGACACCTGAGGCGATTTACCCTGTGCCTTTTCATATCTGTCAAGCGCATTTATCGCCTTTTCCCCTTGATGATCCATCATATACGCCTCTGCAAGCTGCAAAAGAGTCATATCGGCGGCAGGATAAAGGGAATCGAGGCGCTCGTAGATTCTTATTGACTCAGAGATCGTGTCAAGACGTCCTGCCACATATGCATAAGAAAGCGACTCGTTCTTATCTCCCGGATATTTGTCAACAAACTGGCGCATATATTCAAGCGAACGTAACAATTCTGTTTCGCTCTGCAATGTGTCGGTCTTTACCATAAGCCGGAGCATCCCGTAGGCACTTGCCGCCTCATCGTAGGAGGGATCTATCTGATATGCCTTCTTGAAGTATTCATATGCGGCGATATTATTGGCTTCCGCCTGACTTCGAGCCCCTTCAAGGTAATAATAACGCGCCTTGTTTCGCAACTCTTCATTACCGGCAAACGCACCTGCCGTGACGATTGTCACGGCTACAAAGAGCAACAATATTATGACAGGATATTTTTTCAATTTGTTTTTATTTAAATTGTGAGTTGCGAGTTATGAGTTATAGGTTTCAAATTATTCTTAAACTCTAAACCATAAACCCACAGTCCAGAAAGTTAAACTCAGATTGTGCCGGTATGACCGAAGGCGCCGTCTTCCCGCTTGGTGTGGTCAAGCTCCTTGACTTCATCCCATTCCACATGGGAATATTGCTTTATAACCATCTGGCAAATTCTCTCACCGTCGTTGACAACATAATCGTTATCTCCGAGATTGATTAATATTATCCCTATCTCCCCCCTGTAGTCGGAATCTACGGTCCCCGGAGTGTTGGCAATAGAGAGCCCGTAATTCAAAGCGAGACCTGACCTCGGCCTGATCTGGCATTCATAGCCTTGAGGCAGCTGTATAAATAATCCTGTGGGAATCAAGGCACGCTGACCCGGTTTTAATGTCACGGCGCCTTCCGGCAGAAAAGCCCTGACGTCCATGCCGGCAGCCTCAAACGTGCTGTAGGCAGGAAGTGGATGATGACTCTTGTTGATTATTTTGACTTTTATTCTGTCCATAGTTCAGTGGATCCTTAAGAATATAATTAATGCATTCTCCTTTATGTCTAACCGCGACATGGCATCAAAAGTTTCCATTTGCGGCTGGAAAATACAAAATTAATAAAAAGCATTCTAATTTTACCGCAATGAACATGAATTTAATAAAAAAAATCAGACCGTCTTAGATATCTAAGACGGTCTTGTTTCCTTTGCCTTGACGGGAGATTAACCCTCGCTGATAGCGTCGTTGGGGCAAACCTGAGAGCAGCTGCCGCAGCTGATGCAAGTGTCAGGATCAATTTTGTAGATATCTCCCTCAGAGATTGCGTCTACAGGACATACAGACATACAAGTTCCGCATGCGATGCAGTTGTCGCCAATTACGTAAGCCATAATAAATGATTTTATTTTGTTATTAGTTATTAGAGTTATTCTTGTGCAAATTTAGAACTTCCTTATGAATCCCGCAACAAAATGACATTGAATCCGCGTAATTTGAATTGATTCCAAATTACGCATCCCCGATTAAATACATGTTTTTTCCATTTTTAACCTATTTTTATACCGATATTTGTAATTCACCCTTAATTTATCGGTAAATTTGATTAATTTTGCATACAGCCACCAAACAACGGCTGCCTAACGTCATGATGAAGCAACCTCTCATATCTGTTATCACAATCACATTCAACGCCTCCCGGCAGCTTCCACCCACCATGAAGTCTGTCGCGCAACAGAGGTGTAGTGATTTCGAGCATATAATTGTTGATGGAGCATCGCGCGACAATACTATAGAAATAGCCCGTCGCGATGGTGTGGATTCCCTTAGGATTCTCAGTGAACCTGACCGTGGGCTTTACGATGCCATGAACAAGGGGCTTCGTATGGCAAAAGGGAAATACGTCATCTTTCTTAATGCCGGAGATTCGTTCCATTCTCCCGACGTATTACCCAGATATGAAGCGGCGGCTCGTAAAAATCCTGACATAATTTATGCCGACACTATAATTGTCAATGAGCAAAGGGAGATGATTGCCCCTCGCCATCTCTCAGCCCCGGATGTATTGTCGTTTCAGTCATTCGCTTCCGGCATGCTTGTGTGCCATCAGGCTTTCATGGTCCGAAAAGATATCGCACCACGATATGACACGTCATATCGTTTCTCGGCAGACTATGACTGGACTGTGAAATGTCTGCGTAAATCCAAACCCGGAAGATGCATCAACCTCAGGATGATCGCCATAGACTATCTCAACGATGGACTCACTGATAAAAACAAAGTTAAATCCCTTCTTGAACGGTTTAAGATAATGAGAGAGCACTATGGGTTGTTACCTACAATTTCCAATCATGCATGTTTTGTGGGAAGAGCCTTGAAACGCAAATTATCATCAAGATTCTGAGAAAATCAAGATTTTATGCATAACCAAATTTCTACTACCAATTCTGAAGTCGTCACAATTCATCAGATTATTCGCAACGTAAATACTGATAATCTAAATGAAGACATCATTGTTTTCGATCATGGGGTGCAATTCCAGATAAATGACGTCTATCCTTTGAGAATAGATTCCCTCATGATTGCATTGTGTACCGAAGGCTCCGGTAAAATAGGGATCGACTTGCGCGAATATGAACTCAAAAAAAATTCGTTAATAGTCATACAACCTAAAAACTATATTTACCTTTCGCAATATTCAGAAGACTTCAAAGGCTCAGTTATGGCATGTTCAAAACATCTTGTGCAGGATGTTTTGCCAAAACTGACTGATATACTCCCTCTGCTTATCCACCATCGTACAGAACCCGTGACTAATCTCACCGATGAGGAGGCGGAGGGGATTAAGACATTCCTGTCTTTCATAAGATCAAAACTTAGGGGACCGAGAACCCACTTCCTAAAACAGAAAGTGCACTGCATGCTCCAGGCAGCTCTCTATGAAATGATGGATATCAACCATAAAAATTCGCAACATATTGAGAGCACAAAATCGAGAAAAGAAGAAATAATGGCTAAATTCATATTGGCGGTAAGTGAAAATTTCAGGAATGAACGACAAGTGTCATACTATGCACACAAATTGTTCATCACTCCGAAACATCTGTCGTCAGTAGTGAAAGAGCTTTCAGGACGAACTGCAGGAGACTGGATTGAGAATTACGTCATAATGGAAGCAAAAGTCCTTCTAAAGACAACAGACATGACAATACAAGAGATAGCCGTGGCTCTGAACTTCCCTAATCAATCATTCTTTGGAAAGTATTTCAAACATCACACGGACTATTCCCCAACAGCCTATCGAAGGAAATTCTCCTGATAAACTATTATTAAAATATGGAGGCGAATCCGGAATCCCGGATTCGCCTCCATTTGTATTAGTAAAGGTTTAGCCAACTATTGTGATAAAAAAAAGCTCCGACGGTCTTCGCTGACCATCGGAGCACATAGTTTAAACAGAAACGCCGACCTGTAAAGGTCGGCGTCCGTAAGGCGGCGATTACCTACTCTCCCGCTTTCGCAGTACCATCGGCGTGATAAGGTTTAACTTCTCTGTTCGGAATGG
>CAMTMX010000108.1 GCA_947073495.1 uncultured Porphyromonadaceae bacterium | reverse complement strand
ACTAAGGTAGTCATTTTTTGCCTTAGTAACTACTTCCTATTTTTATTTTTGCCCAAAACGTTTAGGACAATATTGATCAAAAAATGAAGAAAAAAGAGTATGAATGAGAAATATTCATAAATTTTTGTTAACTTTGCAGCCTGAATGTGTCCCAACCTCATGAATTGGGGTGACACGAAGAAGCAGTCAGGGACATTCAGCAAGTAAACACCTTGATTTATATGAAGCTTTTACAAGAGAAACTGTCGCGCTACGATGCTCCTCAAAGAGCAAAAGCAGCCGGCATATATCCTTATTTCAGACCAATTTCAAGTGAACAGAACACGGAAGTGCTGATGAATGGTAAAAAAGTGCTCATGTTTGGATCTAACAGCTACATGGGTCTTACCAATCATCCTAAGGTTATAGAGGCCGCAATCGAGGCTACTAAAAAATACGGCACTGGCATGGCGGGTTCCCCTTTCCTTAATGGGACTCTTGACATACACAAGCAGCTCGAGGCCCGACTTGCAGAATTTGTAGGCAAGGAAGACTGCATGCTCTACAGCACCGGGTTCGGCGTAAATCTTGGCGTAGTGTCTACACTCACAGGCAGAGAGGATTATATTATACTTGATGAACAGGACCATGCCTCTATCATTGAGGGCAGGCGTCTATCATTCTCTAATTACCTCAAATATCGTCACAACGATATGGCGAGTCTTGAGGCTCAGCTGAAGAAGTGCGATCCCGATAAGATTAAATTGATTGTCACAGATGGTGTCTTTTCTATGGAAGGCGATGTGGCGAATCTTCCGGAGATTGTGCGTCTCGCAAAACAGTATAATGCGTCTGTCATGGTTGATGAAGCACACGGTATCGGAGTTTTCGGAGAATGTGGACGGGGTACGTGCAATCATTTCGGAGTAACAGACGACGTTGACCTCATAATGGGAACATTCAGTAAATCGTTTGCTTCATTAGGCGGTTTCATTGCTACCGACAAAGAGGTTACCAATTATCTTCGTCATAATTCAAGGGCATATATTTTCACAGCGAGCATCACTCCTGCCTCGACTGCTGCTGTGAATGCAGCTCTCGACATCATGATTGCGGAACCTGAACGTCAGAAACATCTTTGGGATATCACCAATTATGCGCTTGAACAATTCAAGGCGATGGGATGTGAGATCGGAAATACTTCTACCCCAATTATTCCTCTTTTCATAAGAGATGACTATAAGACATTCAGTGTCACCCATGATCTTCTCGAAGAGGGAGTGTTTGTCAATCCCGTTGTCACACCGGCGGTAGCTCCTCAAGACACGCTTATTCGTTACTCGTTGATGGCTACACATACCAAGGAGCAGGTTACTCGTTCTATAGAGGCAATAGAGAAAGTGTTCAAAAAATATGGCATTATACATTAATGTCTATAACGTAGAGCCTTAAAGTTTTTAGGGCTAAAAAGTGGGATTCACCAGTGAATCTCACTTTTTTCTTTGATTGCATCAAAATAAAATATCATTGATATGAAAAAAATATGCGGAATTATTTTGCATCAAAGATGAAATACATTAATTTCGCATCATAAATTAGAATAAAACAAAACGACATACAAATGGTATATAAATTTAAACTTGTCAGCGATGAGGTGAGCAATTTTTCTCGTGAAATAGAGATTGATGCCAACTCTTCCTTTTTGCAGCTGCGAAACGCGATACTTGACAGTGTAGGCTATTCTAAAGATGACATAGATTCATTTTTCCTTTGCGATGATGAATGGCAACGTCAGGAAGAGATAACACTTGAAGATATGGGTAGTTCAAGCGACCAGGATATCTGGCTTATGGAAGACACTCCGCTTAACGAGCTTATAGAGGAGGAAGGTCAGAAGCTTGTTTTTGTGTTTGACTATATGACAGAGCGCTCCTTCTTCATGGAGATGAAAGAGGCGATTCCGGGCAAAAACCTTGCCGATCCTATCTGTACGGTTAAAAGAGGAAAGGCTCCTGAACAAAGCGTGGATCTTGATGAGTTTGAAAAGCAGATTGATCACAACGCACAAAAGCTTGTAGCGGAAGATCTTGATATTGAAGAGCTATATGGTGATTCTCAATTTAATGATGATGAGATTGGAAGTGGTTTTGATGATTTGAATTTCAATTAATTATAGAATATCAATCAAAAGGCAGGCTCGTGAAATTAAAATTTCACGAGCCTGCCTTTTGATTGATATTTACGAAAAATTTTAATCCCTTCCAAATAGTTTGCCAAAGAATGATTTTTGGGGTTCAGGTCGCATGTGTACGCGCATCAGATCGTCTTCTTTGCCGAGAAATAAAATGTGTGAACGAAACACAAACGCAACTATTTTATCAAATTCCAATACAGCATTTAGGCTTCTGATCAGAAATCTTCTGAATGGGTTGAATTCTTCAAGGTCTTCCAATATTATTTCATTCTCATCCATTTTTATAGAATGGTGGTGTCTAAGCATAGGAATGAAATAATCCAGCTGTAGCTCCTCTCTGCGTTTATGAGGCTTGCTGAATTTCTTATAGATTTCCCTTATAGTGCTATCGGTTATCATAGTCCGGTTTAATATATAGAGACAGCACTGATCATCTCGTCAGATTAGTCCCGATATTATAATAAACAATAAATCTGAGAAGAGGTTCATAAAATTCAGGGTAAATTTTTTAATTTTTTGATGAATTGAGTAAAAGACGGGTTATTTCTTATATATAAGGGGATGCCAAAAGTTTTGCATCCCCTCATATTGTATACTACTATTGTATGGTATTTTTATATCGTATTATCCGAGGAAACTCAAAATCACACCGGCAGCTACGGCAGAACCGATCACGCCGGCAACGTTCGGACCCATGGCGTGCATGAGAAGATAGTTTGTCGGATCGTATTCAAGTCCAAGATTGTTGGATATGCGCGCAGCCATAGGCACAGCAGAAACGCCGGCGTTTCCAATAAGCGGATTAATTCTCTTGTCTTTCTTCAAGAATAGATTGAAAAGCTTAACGGAAAGAACCCCGGCTGATGATGCTATGATGAAGGCAAGGAAACCGAGCCCGAAAATCTTCAGCGTGTCGAATGTAAGGAATTTGTCAGCTTGTGTTGACGCACCTACTGTAAGACCCAGAAGGATGGTCACTATGTCTGTCATTGCATTACTTGCAGTCTTGGCAAGACGAGTAGTCACACCACTTTCCCGCAAAAGATTGCCGAAGAAGAGCATACCTAACAATGGAATACCGGAAGGGACCACGAAGCATGTGAGAATTAGACCGACAATCGGGAAAATGATTTTCTCGTTCTGACTAACCACACGAGTGGGTTTCATCTTGATTAGACGTTCCTCTTTCGTTGTGAATAATCTCATTAAAGGAGGCTGGATAAGCGGAATCAGAGCCATATATGAATAGGCTGAAACAGCTACGGCTCCCAATAGTGCGGGATTAAGCTTTGATGTTGTAAATATTGCTGTGGGACCGTCAGCGCCACCGATGATAGCAACACAACCGGCAGACAACGGGTCGAATCCGACAAGAAGAGCAAGCATATATGCCCCGAATATACCGAACTGAGCGCATGCTCCGATAATCATAAGTTTCGGATTGGCAAGAAGTGCGGAGAAGTCTGTCATCGCGCCGATACCGAGGAAGATCAAAGGAGGATACCACCCTTTTTCAACACCGTTGTAAAGGATGTTTAACACAGATCCCGGTTCATATATGCCAATTTCCATTCCCGGTTGGAATGGTATATTTCCAATTAGCATACCAAAACCGATTGGTACTAACAATAGAGGTTCAAAGTTCTTCTTAATGGCAAGCCATACGAAGAAACAACCTACCGCGAGCATTATGATGTTTTCAATCTCGCAGTTGTAAAAACCGGTAAATTCCCAGAACGTGCTGATCGTCTGGCGCATGAATTCACCGAATGAATATGTGGCTTCAGCTAAAATCATAATATCAAATGTTATTGTGAAATTAGCTTTGATTATTCTATAATCATGATGTCGCCGTCCTGAGGTACCGCGTCTCCTGCATTAACGAGGATTTTTTTAACGGTTCCTCCTTTTCCGGCATGGATATCGTTTTCCATCTTCATTGCCTCGATGATGCATACGGTAGCACCGTCAGCAACAACATCTCCTTCTTTAACGAGGAAGTTCATCAAAGTGCCGGGTAGGGGAGCTTTAACAACATATCCCGCTGTAGGTGTGGCTTTAGGAGTTGCGATGATTTTCTCTCCTGATTCAGTACGTGGAGCTTTCATTGGGCTCTTCACAGGTTGAGAAACAGTGGTTTTGCTACCCGGAGCTTTGTCGAGTTCCACGGTATAAGGCACTCCGTTGACTTCAACATGCACTTCATTGTCGACCACATCACCGATCTTGACGGAGAATTTAGTGCCGTTGATTTTGTATTTATATTCTTTAAGTTTCATGATTGTATTGTCTGTTCAAATGAATATAAGAGTAATTTGTGGCTCTTACTCAATATTAAGGACGTGGGTTACGGTGAAATTCCGGCATCACGCGAAGGTTATATATCTTAGAGTTCCATGGAGAATACGCTCTCTTCATACGTCTGATGGTAAGGATTGTATCTTCAATGTCATGACCTTCCCCGAAATGTTCGGCAAGAGCTGCTGCAATCGCTGCGATAGCTTCTCCGGAATCAACTTCATGATGTTCTTCTTCAGTCATGCCGACAGGTGTTGACTTCGCAGTCTCACGCTTCTTTTTTTGCATAAGGGTTTGTGAAATTTTACCAAACCCGAGGAAAAGAAGTGAAAGGATTGCAAGAGCGGAAACCACAATGCACATTGCAATGATAGTGATGGCACCACCCCAAGAGTCGTTGACTGCTGCATTATTAGCTTTTTCAGCCTGCGACATCTTGCGTGCGACAGGGCTCTCTTCGATATAGTTTACTTCCTCACTTGGTGTGGGGTCGGCAATAAGCGCTGGCTGGTTGTCGTCGGTAGCCGATACGGCAACTGTAGATTCCCAAGCAGACTCCTCGCCCTCAGCAGGCGCTGCAAAAGCAGCGCCTGAGAGTGTGAGTGATATTGCCGCCGTCAAAAGAAATTTTTTCATAAGCGGAATATATCAATGTGATTATAGAGGAATGTTTCCGTGTTTCTTTGCGGGGTTCGTCAGCTTCTTTGTTGCAAGCATCTGAAGAGCGCGGATGATGCGGAAACGAGTGTTGCGCGGTTCAATCACATCGTCGATATAGCCATATTTAGCCGCCTGATACGGGTTGGCAAACAGCTTGCGATATTCCTCTTCTTTCTCCTTGATATAAGCAGCCGGATCTTCAGCGGTCTTTGCCTCTTTTGCGTAGAGTACGCCTACGGCACCTTCCGCACCCATAACTGCGATCTCGGAAGTTGGCCATGCATAGTTGACATCACCACGGAGTTGTTTACAGCTCATCACGATGTGAGAGCCGCCATAGCTCTTGCGGAGTGTGATGGTAACCTTGGGTACGGTTGCTTCTCCATATGCATAAAGAAGCTTAGCTCCGTGGAGGATAACGCCATTATATTCTTGACCTGTGCCGGGGAGGAATCCTGGAACGTCAACAAGTGTAACCAAAGGAATGTTGAATGCGTCGCAGAAACGAACGAAACGGGCTGCCTTACGTGATGCGTTTGAATCAAGCACGCCAGCAAGCACCTTGGGCTGGTTTGCTACGATGCCGACAGACTGACCATTGAAGCGTGCAAATCCTATGATGATGTTCTTTGCATAGTCCTTTTGCACTTCGAGGAATTCACCGTTGTCAACGATAGAGCCTATTACCTCATACATGTCATAAGACATTTTTGCACTTTCGGGAATAATCTCGTTGAGTTTGTCCTCAAGACGGTCGATCGGGTCATCGCAAGTCACGAGTGGAGTTTCCTCCATGTTGTTCTGAGGCATGTAGCTGAGGAGCTGACGGATGATAAACAGAGCTTCCTCGCCATTTTCAGCAGCGAAGTGGGTCACACCGCTCTTGGTAGAGTGTACGGAAGCTCCGCCGAGTTGCTCTTGAGTAACGTCTTCGCCAGTAACGGTCTTTACAACTGTGGGGCCGGTAAGGAACATATAAGATATCCCCTTAGCCATGATAGTGAAGTCGGTGAGGGCAGGGCTGTAGACTGCGCCGCCTGCACATGGCCCAAGGATAGCTGAAATCTGGGGAACTACACCAGAAGCGAGAATGTTTCGCTGGAAAATTTCAGAATATCCTGCAAGAGCATTGATGCCTTCCTGGATACGGGCGCCGCCTGAGTCGTTTAGCCCGATAACCGGGGCACCCATCTTCATGGCGAGGTCCATAACCTTGCAAATCTTCTGTGCCATGGTTTCTGACAGAGATCCGCCATAGACAGTGAAGTCTTGTGCAAAAACGTATACCAGACGTCCCTCAATTGTGCCGAATCCGGTTACGACACCATCGCCGAGGATATGTTTTTTGTCTTGACCGAAATTTGTGCAACGGTGTGTTACAAACATGTCAAGTTCCTCGAAGCTGCCTTCGTCAAGAAGCTGAGCGATGCGCTCACGAGCGGTGTATTTGCCTTTTGCGTGCTGTTTCTCGATGGCTTTTTCTCCACCACCGAGACGTGCTTGGGCACGCTTCTCGATGAGCTCTTGAATTTTTTCTTGTGCTGTGCTCATTATATATTATTAATTTGTGTTTTTATGTGGTGGCAACCCCTGTTATTTGTTGGGATCTTCGCAAAGTTCAGTGAGAACCGCTTCTGTTGACTTCGGATGGAGGAAAGCGATCTGTAGTCCGTCAGCACCTCCGCGAGGAGCTTTGTCGATCAGTTTCACACCTTTCTCTTCAGACTCTGCAAGTGCGTTGGCAACGCCATCTTCGACAGCAAACGCGATGTGATGCATTCCGCCTCTGCCTCCATTCTTTTCGATGAATTTAGCGATGGTGCTTTCGGGGGAAGTGGCTTCGAGAAGCTCTATCTTTGTGTCGCCCACTTTGATGAACGCGGTGGTTACCTTCTGGTCTTCCACCACTTCTTTTTTGTAGCATTTGAGGCCAAGGACAGTCTCATAATATGCGATTGCCTTCTCAAGATCAGGAACGGCTATACCGATGTGTTCGATGTGAGAAATTTTCATGTGATTTAAGTTTTTTGTGTTGTTGATTGTTGGGGTAAAATAATTTGAAACCTCTTTTTTTAAAGAGGCAAAACTCTTTGCAAATGTAGGTATTTTTATTGAATTGGTCAAGAAAAAAAGGAAATATTGATGTTTCTTAGCTAATAAGGTGTAATAGTGAAGCAAATGTTATGGTTATTTATAAAAAAATTCCGATATTTGCAGAAAAATTAATCCAGCGTAATTATGGAGATAACACCTAAGAGCCTTGCGGCTCTAACGGGCGGAAGCGTGGATGGAGATGAAAACGCGGTGATCAATGGATTTGCCAAGATTGAGGAAGCAAATAAAGGCGACCTCAGTTTTATCGCAAATCCCAAATACGCACATTATATCCACACCACTAATGCAACTGCAGTATTGGTAGGCAAAGATTTTGAAACGGAAGGGCCTGTTGCCCCTATCTTGATAAGGGTAGACGATCCATATGCGACATTGGCATTGCTCCTCCGCATGATCGAAGGTATGAAACCTAAGCCAGAAGGTGTGGAGCAGCCTTCATTTGTTGCTGAAGAAGTTGAGTTGCCGGAGCATGTGTATGTAGGCGCTTTCGCCTACATTGGCAAAAAAGTGAAACTCGGCAAGAATGTTAAGATATATCCTCAGGCGTATATCGGTGATGGCTGTGTGATAGGAGATGACACTATAATCAGGGCAGGCGTGAGGATATATGAGGGATGTAAGATCGGCTCAAGATGTATCATACACTCCGGTGCTGTCATTGGTGCTGACGGATTCGGATTTGCCCCCAAAGACGGTAAATTTGAGAAAATCCCTCAGACCGGTATAGTGGTCATTGAAGATGATGTAGAGATTGGTGCCAACACAACTATAGATAGAGCCACGTTCGGCAGCACTACTATAGGGCAAGGTACCAAACTTGACAATCTAATTATGGTTGCACATAATGTGACTATTGGTGAAAACAATGTGTTTGCATCCCAGACAGGTATAGCCGGATCCGTACATATCGGCAACGGGAATATGGTGGGAGGTCAATGTGGTTTTGCCGGGCACATAAAGGTTGGTGATTTCAATGAAATTGGAGCACAGTCAGGAATCCCCAATAATGTCGGCGACCACAAACGCCTCATGGGTTATCCGGCTATTGATGCACGTCAATTTGCGAAAAACCAGGTTTATATTAAGAACCTTGGGAAATTGTATGAAGAACTAAAAAACATCAAAAAATAATGAAACAACTCACCCTAAAATCTCCTTTCACGGTAAGTGGCAAGGGATTACATTCCGGGCTTGAGATCACGGCTACCTTTTTGCCGGCGCCCGAAAACCACGGATATAAATTCAAACGAGTGGATATCGAGGGTCAGCCAATTGTAGACGCATTGGCAGAAAATGTAGTGGATACGCAAAGAGGTACTGTGATCGGGAAAAACGATGTTAGGATCAGCACAGTCGAACATGCGCTTGCTGCCCTTTATGCCGCTTCGATCGACAATTGCCTTATCGAGGTTAATGGTCCGGAGCTTCCCATTCTTGATGGGAGTGCCGTGCGCTATGTGACAGCAATAGAAGAGACGGGTCTTGAGGAACAGTCTGCCGACAAAGATTTTTATATAATAAAAGAGAAGATGAGGTTCAAGGACGAGGAGACCGGTTCGCAGATCACCATCTATCCAGATGATCATTTCAGCGTAGAGGTGATGGTGGAATATAATTCCAAAGTCCTTCCCAACCAATTTGCTGTGCTTGATGATGTTTCTGAATTTAAGCAGGAGGTGGCGAGTGCGCGTACTTTTGTGTTTGTCAGAGAGATTGAGGCTCTTTTGCAGCATGGTCTTATCAAGGGAGGCGATATAGATAACGCCATTGTGATCTATGATGAGCCGGCAAGCCAGGAGAATATCGACCGTCTATGCGATTTGATGAACGTCCCTCATATGAAAGTAGGCGAACTCGGATATATTAATCCGGAGCCTCTTACTTGGGATAATGAGCCTGCACGCCATAAACTAATGGATGTAATTGGCGACCTTGCCCTTATAGGGCGTCCTGTCAAGGGGCGTGTGGTTGCGATTCGTCCGGGACACACTGTGAATAATAAATTTACGCGAATGATCCGCAAGGAGGTTCGTCACACAGAAATACAGTCTCCCTATTATAATCCCAACACGGAGCCGGTGCTCGATGTCCACGCCATCCGTAAGTTGCTTCCACACCGTTATCCGTTCCTTCTGATCGATAAGGTTATAGATATCGATAAAAAGCATTGTGTGGCGGTGAAAAATGTCACGGTCAACGAGCCATTTTTTATTGGCCATTTCCCTCAGGAGCCTGTAATGCCCGGTGTGCTTCAGGTTGAAGCCATGGCGCAGGCGGCAGGAGTGCTTGTGCTCAACTATCTTGAGGAACCAGAAAAATATAGCACATATTTCCTTAAGATAGACAACGTTAAGTTCCGTCAGAAGGTTGTGCCCGGCAATACCTTGCTTCTTAATGTAAGCCTCATGACAGAGATCAGACGTGGGTGTGCGGTAGTTAAAGGGTACGCTTTCGTAGGAGAGAAGATTGTCTGTGAAGCTGAGTTTATGGCGCAGATAATAAAGAACAAATAAAAGACATTCCACTATAGTAATGAATACAATGTATTACGTTCATCCTGATGCAAAAATCGGGAACAATGTAAAGATCGGCAATTTTACCAATATATATGGTAATGTAGAGATTGGCGACAATTGCGAGATAGCAGGAAATGTCACTATATATTCCGGAGCCAGGATAGGATCGGGCGTTAAGATTTTCCCTGGTGCTGTCATATCTGCGATTCCTCAGGATTTGAAATTTAAAGGAGAGGAAACATTTGCTTATGTGGGAGACGGCACCACTCTTCGAGAGTGTGTTACTGTGAACCGAGGGACGGCTTCCAAAGGAAAAACAGTAGTTGGCGAGAATTGTCTTATCATGGCATATAACCACATCGCGCATGATTGCGTTATAGGAAACCGGGTGATAATGTCAAATGCATGTCAGTTGGCGGGGGAAGTTGTGGTAGATGATTTCGCCGTCATCGGCGGTGGTAGTCTTGTGCACCAATTCTGTCATCTTGGAAGAAACATAATGCTTCAAGGTGGAGCTTTGGTCAACAAAGATATCCCCCCTTATGTAAAAGCGGCACGTGAACCGATATCATATGTAGGTCTTAATACTATAGGTCTTCATCGTAATGGCTTCTCGCCAGAAGATATCCAGAAAATTGCGGATATCTATCGGGTGCTTTATTTGAGCGATCTGAATGTGACTAACGCTATAAAGTTGATTCAAGAGACATTACCGGAATCTTCCTATAGAGATGAAATAGTGGATTTCGTTGCAAATTCGAATAGGGGAGTCATACGCTCGGCTATCTGAGTATGTGAAATTGAAATAAATAATGAGGCATCGAACAAAAATCGATGCCTCATTATTTTTTATATCTTGTAAATTGAAAATCTAATTATCTAATATTGCTGTCCGATAAAACTCAGATAATGCAATAAAGTATGGCTCGAACGCTGATTTTACGGTGTTCGAGTCTTCTT
>CAMTMX010000107.1 GCA_947073495.1 uncultured Porphyromonadaceae bacterium | reverse complement strand
AATTTTATTATTTTTTACTCATACGGCTGCCCGCCGTTTTGTGTTCAGTCTCTTGGCAAGATTTAGTATTTACCGATTAGACTGTTAATTATCTTAACTTAAATTTTACCGAACCATTGTAAGAATATAATGTAATAGTTTTTGTACCGCAAAATGAGACATATTTGTTGTAATTTTGTGGTACAATCATTTCTGGCAGAAGTTGGAGTTGATTAGACGCGCTTTAGATTAGATGGAAAATACTCCGAGGGGATTATTACCTAATTTGACTTTCGCTTGCAAAATGTTAAAAAAGATATTCTCTAATTGTGGATAGATATTCGGCTTTCTTAGATAATATGCATAAATATAATTTTTTTGTCCTTTAATTTTCAAACCTTAAGTGAGCTTGTGAAACTTAAATAACTTTTGTGGATGCGAATTATAGGGTGTTGATTAGATTAGAGATTGCGTATAGTGGACATATTTCCACTTGTCGTATGGTATCTGAAGCTTCCCGGTCTACATATTCAAACCGACTGAAATTCTCAAGAGAACATCTTATGGCAGATGAGAGTGCTTTTTCCCGCATGAAAATCCAAAGACTTTTCATTCCTCCTTTCATTCCCGATTTAACTTCGACAGGTATAACTCCTCCTTTTGCTTCAATGTAGTCGACTTCAGCCTGAGAATTTTTTGCAAGACGTACCCAATAATACAATTCATGTCGGAGATTAGGCGTCTTGTATCTTAACATCTCAAGACCTGCAACCATTTCTGCTATTGGTCCCTTGTTAACAAGGTCGTTTGTGTTTTCAGTTAGAATTTCAGTTGTAATCTTTGATACATCTATAGACGACATATTGAGTAACCTTAACAAGAGACCTGAATCTAAAATTAAGATTTTACGATAACTCATATCTGATTCACTCCCAAGTGGGAGACCGTTGGCATCAGTCCTTACAACTTGTATGCATATTCCGGCAAGCAGTAGAAGTTCAAGAGCCTTTTTGACCGCTTCAGCCCTGTAACCGCCACCAACTTCTGAATAGGAGAATTTTTTAGACGCTTGTACTGCGGCACTTCGGAGAGTAAGTCGCAAAAGGGCAGGATCAATCATCTTTCTATATTTAGGGAAATCGTCTTCGTAACCACTTATTATGTCATCCTGTACTTCCTGACATTGTAGATAGTCGTGTGTCTCTACCCATTTCCTTACCGCCTCAGGCATTCCTCCAACAAGGAAATATGACCTTATTAATGAAACAAGTTTATTATGTAGTGGTTCAGGTAATGGTTGATCGGGGGATGCCTTGCGTTTATAATCAAGCAAGAATATTTCTCCGTTGGCTTCAAGGTATTCGTCAAAAGTCATGGCATACATATACATGCTGTGAATCCGTCCCACTCCAAATGTCGGCAATTCAGCGAGAGCAAATTCAAGTAGCGATCCGGCTGCGATAACATGCAATTCAGGCATATCTTCTTTGAAAAATCTAAGAGACATAATAGCCTCCTGGCATTCTTGAATTTCATCAAGGAATAGAAGCGTTTTTCCCGGCTTTAACGGAATTGCACACATTGCTGATATTTCGGATATTATCCTTGAGACTACAAGATCACTTTGAAAAACTTTTTTATATTCAGGTTGCTTTTCAAAGTTAATCTCAACAAAATTATCAAATGTTTCACCAAGATGACGAACCGCAGTGGATTTACCGACTTGTCGGGCGCCTCTTAGCAACAATGGTTTATGGTCTTTTCTCTGTGCCCATTGTATAAGATACCCATCTATTAATCTTTTTAAATACATAATAATTATTACGATTAACGATTGTAATTGCAAAGGTAGTGAAAATAATCATATTTACAAATAGTTAGGAATTGATTTTGTAAAAATCCAAACAATTAAATCGATTGAAAATGTAAAAATCCAAATAATTAAATCGATTGAAAATGTAAAAATCCAAACAATTAAATCGATTGAAAATGTAAAAATCCAAACAATTAAATCTGTTGAAAACGTAAAAATCCAAACAATTAAGGGTTGTGTGAAATGTTTTATAAAATGTTTGGGAGTCTTTGGAGTTTTTTTTGTTCTTACATATTAATTTGAAGAACGCTCAATACGGAGTTTTGACGGGCGAGTATAAATGACAAGGTCAGAAGGAGAGGGGGAATTTTTTCTTTTTTCTCTTTTTGTCGAATTTTTTCATGGGGTGGAGGAAACGGTCGGTCTTTGTGTCGAGACGGTGTTGGTCGTAGTCGAAATTGTTGACACGATCGATCAGTTCTTTTATTGCCGGTTCGAGTTCGGGAGCTTCCGGAGGAGGGTTGATGCCTATATCATCCCCGAGAGTCGGGTCTTTCTCCCATTTTTCTGCTTGTTTTATCGACATGTATTCCCTGTCGGTTATGTAAAGTTCTGCGTATGTGTTCATGAAAATAGGATCGTCGGAATGAAATAATCGCCGAAGGTCGAGCACACGTCCTTGAGATTCTATATTATAAGACAGCATGGAAATGTTGTCGGCGAAAACTGTGCTTCCGGTTACGTCGGTGAGTGTATAGTTGGTTATGAATTTTGTAAAGTCGACAGCCATGCTGAAAAGTCTGAAATGGTCAGGCGTCCATTTGTGGTCTTCCTTGTCGGCAAGCATATCATTTCTCAGAAAAACGGTTTCATCCTCTTTCCTCCATATCGACGACGGGCTATATTTTCCGAATACGGTGTCGGTCGCGAAATCTGACGCTTTAAGTCTTTCCGGCAATTCGATGCTTCTGAATATCCCGGCAAGGTCAGACCAGGAGAAAATCTGTTCGTAATATTTGCTCACGCTGTCGAGCCCTTCCACATTTGTGAAATGATAGTAAGATTTTGATTCCAGTACCCGTGGACGTGTCCAGCCTTCGTATTTTTTCACTTGTTTTGTAGGAATCATAAAGTCTACAGTTTTCTCCCTGAAAAGGAATACTGTGTCATAATAAGATTCCAAAGTGGAATATTCTCGAAGATATCCGATGATATGAAGCACCTGATGCTTTTTGCGGTCTACGGTAAGTTCAGGTAAATTGTAGGGTTTCTCTTCGAGTGCGATTCGTTCTTCGGTCGGTTGTTTTATTGTTGCAGGCTTATATCCGATGCAACGGATTGACAATGGATATGCTGATGCAGTAATGTCAGGCAGTTCCCCGTTTTCAGAGCAGAATCCGATCAGTTTCCCTTTTTTATCGAGCACTGATGCCTTTGCTAACGGCAATCCTGTTTTTGAATCTACTATTATGGCGCACTCAGAAATCTCCGATAATAAGAGAATGAGTATGAATGTTAAAAGTGGAGTTATAAATTTGCCAGACATAGTTGGGGTGAAGCTTATTCTGAGAAAGTTTTGTAAATATAGATACTCCCCCTCATGATGGTAGGATGAGTTGTCGTTTACAAAAGTATAAAATGTATATGATATGTGAAATCATTCATTGTGCATTTACTTTGTAAAAGATGTTAATGATATTAAAGAGTTCCTAATCATGATTTTGGTCGCTTTGAAATTGGCAATAGCTGCGCTTTTGAACCTGACAGCTCCGCGACAAGAGTACTGATCCGGGCTGCGCCCACGATGCGATTCAAGGATCGTATAACAGAACAAGTAGGGAAGGGTGATATTGGATTGTAGCTGCGAGTGTGATACTTTTGCGAGTGTGATGCTTTGAGGTACGCGTATGTAATTGTATGGGATTGAAAGTTAAAAAGGGTTTCCGTGGCAAACTTAAGAGTATGTCAAGGCGTTTCTATCACATCAAGAGGGACTTGATGGCGATTCCGCCTTATTGATCCTTATTGTTCCACATTTAATTGAATTGAGTTATGAAAACATTTGACGACACTAATCGCTCCGGCAATCCACAGCCGCCGATTCCGGACGACAATTTAAAGGATCTTTCCCCTATGGAGGAAGCTGAGTTGTATGATAACGGCCCCGAAGCACCGGCGGAACGTCTTTCAAACAATGCAGTAAAAGGGACAGCATGGTTATTAGGTATAGTGGGTGTTTTTGCAGTGGCGGTTCTTATAGCCTGGTTTGTAGGCAGGCATGATTCTCCATTGTCTTCAAGAAGCGATGCACGCATGGCGGCGGCACTTTCGGAACCGCAAATGCCACTCAATCCTACACTTGCATCACAATCTGCGCAAACGCCGCTGCAGTATATTGCCATACTTGTCCCCTCCGGTTCTAAATCGGTTGCTACAACAGCAATGGCTCAAAGCCGAAAGCCTGTGAAAGTTGTTAAGGTGTCAGTAACTGCGTCAGCGGAGTCTTTGTCTTCAACAGACGAAGATAGGATTGAAAAAGAGGCAAGGGAAGTTATCAATGGGGAGTTCGGTAATAATCCGGAAAGAAAGATAAAACTTGGTGCAGATTATGCCGCAGTTCAAGAAAGGGTAAATGAGATTTTGCACATCTGAAAAATTAGCTTTCTTAGAAAGGTGGGGTATAGGTTAGAATTTATAATAGACGGGCGACCGATCTCAAGATCGGTCGCCCGTTGTATTAGTTTCTTGTATCAAAAAAGCCGAACTTGAAAAGTTCGGCTTAAGGGTGGAAGATGGGGCTCGAACCCACGACCTACGGAACCACAATCCGTCGCTCTAACCAACTGAGCTACATCCACCATATTGCTTATCAAGAGAATTCCACTAAAGGCTTCGCAAGGTTTTCTCCCGAAAAGCGATGCAAAGTTAGCCACTTTTTCTGATACATGCAAATTTTATCGTCACTTTTTTTCAATAAAATTTAACTGATTTTATTAATCACTTATGGGATAGAGAAATGCGATTGTTGAAATTTGTGTCGTTATGTATAGACAAAATAGTCAGATTGCGGCTTATGCTGCGTACGCGACGTATCGCGTTCCTACAGGTGGTGTCATTTATTGGATTTTTATGCCGGAGAAGCCCATGAACGCCATTGCAAGAATACCTGCGCATATTAGAGCGATAGGCACTCCTTTCATGGCGCGGGGAAGCGGCATGAGTTCCAATTGTTCCCTTATTCCGGCAAATATCCATAATGCAAGAGTAAATCCAAGAGACGTTGCAAATCCGTAGGTGACGGCTTCCATAAGGTTAAACCCTTTCTGGATCACAAGAATCGCCACACCCAGCACAGCGCAGTTTGTCGTGATAAGAGGAAGAAACACCCCAAGCGCCTGATATAGGGAGGGGACAGTCTTTTTCATTATAATCTCGAGAAGCTGCACAAGGAATGCAATGACGAGAATAAAGACAATGGTCTGTAAGAATTGCAGTCCCAAAGGGTTGAGCACATACATCTGCAAAAGCCATGCCACAACTGTTGCGATCATAATTACAAACGTTACGGCTGCGCCCATGCCGAGTGCCGAACTCGTCTTTTTAGAAACTCCCAGGAAGGGGCAAATTCCCAAAAACTGCGAAAAAACTATATTGTTGATGAATATCGCAGTGATAATGATAGAAATATACGTCAACATGACTTTCAGCAGGTTTTACGGATTTTGTTAACAATAGCGATAAGATAACCCAACGCGATAAATGCTCCGGGAGCCAATATGAATAGAAGCATACCGTAATCTTCCGGGAAAATTTCTGCCCCGAATATCTTACCCGTACCTAAAATTTCACGTACACCACCTAAAAGGATGAGTGCAATGGTAAAACCAAGCCCGGTGCCAAATCCATCGAGAAACGAAGCAAAAATACCGTTTTTACTTGCGAAAGCTTCAGCGCGTCCGAGGAGAACGCAATTGACAACGATAAGAGGAATGAAAATGCCCAATGAGGCATTAAGGGAGGGGAGCCATGCGTTTACAGCAAGCTGAAGCATTGTCACGAACGAGGCTATTATCACTATGAAAGCCGGGATTCTCACTTTGTCGGGGACAACAGATTTCGCCATAGATATCACGACATTCGAACAAATGAGCACAGCAGCCGTAGCGATCCCCATCATCATGCCGTTGTGGGCTGAGGACGTGGTTCCCAAGGTGGCACACATTCCCAAGAGAAGCACGAAAACCGGGTTTCCGGGGATGATGCCGTTATATAATATGTTCCAATATTTTTTCATTTCTTTTCAGCTTGAGTTTTTTCATATTCCCGATATGCTTCAAAAGCATTTCTCATAGTCTCAAGAAAAGCACGCGAGGATATCGTAGCGGCTGTGATTCCATCGATTTCGCCACCGGCATCCTTGGAGACCTGAAATGATGTTTTATCAGGATTCTTACCGATTACAGAACGGGCTCCTGCTGGGTCGCGGAACCACATTTCCATCTTTGTGCCGAGTCCGGGAGTCTCCGCCTGCTGAAGCACGCGATAATCCTTGACAGTGCCGTCAGCTTCAAAACCGCACATCACGACAATTTCTCCGGCAAATCCATTCATCGAAGAACCCTTGACGGCAGCTCCGACAAGCTTGTCGTTGTCGTATGCAGGGTAAACAGTGAAAGTATTTCCGTCAATTGTTGTCTCCCATTTATCAGACTCAGGATTATTGTTGAAAGCGGGTGCCACTTCGGCGATTGCTGCCTGCTGTTGTGCTTCGGCCTGCAGTGCGATAGGTTCCTTTGTTATTGAATACATCCAGCCGAGAAGAGCCCCGGCGATAACCGTGATACATCCTAATGATATAATCATGTTGGGAAGGGTGGAAGCTAACTTTTTCATGCCATTTTCCTCCTTTCCTTTTCACCGAAGATTGCGGGTTTGCAGTAACGGTTGATCAAAGGCACGAAACTGTTCATCAGCAGGATTGCAAACGACATGCCTTCCGGGTAGGCGCCGAACCTGCGTATGATGATAGTTATGCAGCCGATCATAAACCCAAAGACGAGTTGCCCCTTATGAGTCATTGGAGAGGTGACATAATCAGTTGCCATGAAGACGGCTCCAAGTAGAAGTCCCCCGGCAAATATGTCGAGCACCGGATTGCCTCCCAGCACCCATGAGAAAAATGCAGCCGAAGCTATCACTGAGACAGGGATGTGCCAGGTTATTGTTTTTGTTATAAGGAGATAAAGGAGCCCGATAAGGATAGCGAGACCGCCAACCTCTCCGAGTGATCCGTTCATCTGTCCGATAGCCATGTCGAGGAAATTATAGTCGGCAAAAGAAGTTTCCCCATTATTGAGGTGGGTCAGCAGGGTGGCGCCGGAGCTTGCGTCAGCCTGCTGCGAAGCGCCGGTTGCCGCATCATATCCTGATTCAACTCCGGAAGGCCATGTGGTCATTGCCGCCGGAAACGATAAGAGCAGGAATACACGTCCCACGAGTGCGGGGTTCCAGATGTTGCACCCCAAGCCGCCAAAACTCATTTTGCCGATCCCTATGGCGACAATCGCGCCGATAACCACCATCCACCAAGGGAGTATGCTTGGAAGATTGAAGGCAAGAAGGATTCCGGTGATCAGCGCAGATCCATTGGCGAGTGTCGAGGGTCGATGAAACATGTATTTGGTTATTACCCATTCCGCCAACAGACATGACGTCACGCTAACCAGTGTTACCCATAATGCAGGAAGTCCGAAGGTCCAAAGTGCCACTGCCAATGCGGGCATCATCGCGATCACGACATTCCACATGCATCGATTGATGCTCCCTCCTGAGTGGATGTGGGGGGAGAGTGATATTGTCAGTTTATTCATGATTATTTTATCTTACGGAGTTCCTGTTTCCCAAGTTTTATCATATCAAGGAGCGGACGATTTGCCGGGCATGAGTATGTGCAGCATCCGCATTCAAGACAGTTCAAAACGCCGCTTTGCGACATATCGTCCCATCGTTTTACATCGGCTTGGAGCATCAGTAGATAAGGTTCAAGACCCATCGGGCATACGCTGACACACCTGCCGCATCTTATACAGGGGCCTTCCGGTTTTCTCAGGGATGTGGATTCCGGTAGAACAACCAACCCTGAAAGACCCTTTGTCGCCGATGATTCAAGCGAAGAAACCGCACGGCCCATCATAGGGCCTCCCGCTATTATTTTTCCGGTGTCTTCAGGAACCCCTCCCGCAAACTTCATAATTTCGAGAAGAGATGTGCCATTCTTAACAAGGAAATTACCGGGGTTTGGAACCTCCGGGCCGGTGACTGTCAAGATCCTTTCAGTCAGTGGGCGCCGGTTGTAGACTGCGTCATAGACAGCATATGCGGTTGCGACATTGTCTACGATGCATCCAGTTTCGATTGGGAGTGAGCCGGCTGGCACTGTACGTCCGGTGATTGCGTAGATAAGTTGTTTCTCTCCTCCTTGCGGATATTTCTTTTTTAGAGTGACAACATCAAGATTGCTGTATTTACCTGCCGCGTCAGACATGGACTTAATAGCTTCCGGCTTGTTTTCTTCGATTCCTATCATTCCCGCTTTTGCCCCTGTAGCTTTCATGATCAGAAGGGTGCCTTTCACAATCTTATCGGCATCCCGGCGCATCAGTGCGTCATCACATGTGAGGCAGGGTTCACATTCTGCACCGTTTATCAAGACAAATTCAGCGGTTTTGCCTTTGGGGACAGACAGTTTTACTCTTGTAGGGAAAGTCGCGCCACCAAGTCCTACAATTCCACAATCGCCGACGATAGAGATAATATCATCGGGGCTCAAATCATTGACTTCCCCGTCAGACCTTGGAGTGGGGAAAGAAACAGGATTCTCTTTATCCGTCTCAATCACAATGGAATCTTGCCAGATGCCTTGCGGTGTTCGTGTCGGTTCAATTTTTTTAACTGTTCCGTTGACAGGGGAATGTACCGGAGCACTGACAAAACCTCCTGCCTCTGCTATCATTTGACCGCAGGCAACAGAATCGCCGGGTTTTACAATAGGCTTTGCAGGAACACCGATGCATTGAGAAAGCATGATTCTCAGCTCATCCGGAACAGGCATCTCCACAACGGGGCAATTGTTGGTAGTCTTTTTTTCAGGGGGATGAACGCCACCCTTTTTGAATGTCTTCATTCTATATGGAATGTTGAGTTTTAGAGTAAGTCCCCTTTTAACATTAAGAAATCTTTAGAAGTTTTTTTGGTCTGTTTTAAGCCTTCATTCAGTCGTTATGGAACCCCATTACTCCTTCACTCAGTCTCAAAACAACCTCAAATACTCTTTCTAAATCTTAACTTATGCCAAAAGTAAACATACTCTTAGTAGTAAAATTCATTTCAATCTGCACTGATGGGATCCGCAGTTGATTTAATTGTATGACGCGGGCATGCTTTAATACATTCACCGCAAGATATGCATTTCTCTTGATCGATATGTGCGATAAAAGATTTGATATCAGGGGCTTCGTTCGGACAAACCTTGCGACACTTTGTGCAACCGATGCAGGCCACCCCGCATTCCTTCATTGCTACGGGGCCTCTGTCTCGATTGGCACACGCAACCCAGACAATAGGACGGTCGGAATATATGGGTGAAAGTTCGCACAAATTTCTTGGACAAGCTTCCACGCATTTTCCGCATCCGGTACATTTATCGAGATCGACGTGTGGCAATTCTTCCCCTTCATTTAATTGCATGGCGCCAAAAGGACAAGCCGCGACACAGTCTCCACATCCAAGACAACCGTATATGCAATCGCTTTCTCCTTGATAGAGTGAGGCTTCTATGGCGCAAGAACGGACACCGTCGTAGTGATTGCGCGGATCCCTGTTTTCGCATGAGGCACTGCATTTAATGATCGCCACCTTTCGTTGGTTTGCTACGGGAGTGAGACCGACAATGTCTGCGATTTTTTTCATCCCTTCGGAATTCACTCCGGTGCATACAAGCCCATCCATGGATTTTGCACTTGCGCATTCCACGGCAAAAGCATGACAACCGGAAAAACCGCATCCGCCACAGTTGGCACCAGGCAGAAGTTCTTCGATCTCACCAATCTTGGGATCTTCATACACATAAAATCGTTTAGCAGCAATGAAGAGGATAATAGCGGCGATGACGCCAATCACGCCCAACACCAAAATGGAAATACCAATGATCATATATTAGTCAGATATTCAGGAATAAAGAATTGTTATTTTTCTTCGCCCGGACGTTCCGGCTTACCTACAATTGAAAATGAAAATTCATGGGCTATACGGTTGCGGGCGCTCCATAGTAAGACAAAGAAGAGAATTGTCACTCCCAAGCCGCTTATAGCGGCGGCAAGCTGGTTGAACGTGAGAAGATACACTCCCACCATCACGGCTACAAGTGCGATGCAAGGGAATACTGTGGCATACATTATGGCTTTCCTATGCATTTGCTCAGTGCCCCTTATTGTCACGATGTCACCCTTCCTGAAGCCCGAGGCATGAGGAGTGGTGATAGAGATCATGTTTGATGCATGTCCGCTTGCCTCGCAAAGTTTTGCGGCAGGACAATCACCACATTCGCCAGAATCATTAATCCTGACTTTAACAAGATTCTTGGAAGGGTCTGTAGACTCTACAATCGCTGAGTGATTAATGTGTTCAAGTGTTTCTTCAGGTAGCATGACTCAAGAGATTATATCACCGTTTCCGGCAATTAAGATCCCAAGAACTTTATATTCTCGGGATAATGCACAAAATTAATAAAAAACATTGAAATTAATCAAATAAACTGTTTAAAATTCTCCTATCTTTGAAAGGCGAAGGTTAAAGGTTTAGACCCCATTCCCCAATATTTGTTAACGCTGGGGCCGCAGGTCTCTGAGCGATTTTTGTCTTGTGATGAAGGAGC
>CAMTMX010000106.1 GCA_947073495.1 uncultured Porphyromonadaceae bacterium | reverse complement strand
ATCTGGTGGATAAGGTGTTGAAAGAACAGTATTTCAACGGACCCAACGGATTGAGCGGCAACGAGGATTGCGGGCAGATGTCGGCATGGTATGTACTAAATGCCATGGGCTTTTATCAGATAGCCCCGGGGAGTCCGGTGTATTCGATAGGACGTCCGCTGTTCGACAAGGTGACGATCAATCTTCCGGAAGGGAAAACTTTTACGATTGTGGCAAGCGGCAATTCGGGGGATGCAAAATATGTGAGGAGTATGAAACTTAACGGCAAAACATTGGATAAGCCATTCTTTTCGCATGCGGATCTCATGGCTGGAGGAAGCCTCGAACTCGATATGTCGGCAACCCCCTCAAAATAGTTTGAAATCTCCTTGTCAATTTGAGTTCCCTGCAATAAAGAGGCATACCCCTTTGGCATCTCTAATCTTGCCAGAGGGGTATTACTTTTTATAAAAATATTTCAAGTAGCTGAAATTAGGTTTATATGTCATGAGTCTAAACTCCTAATACTATTGCGGGATCAATATTGAGTTTTTGACTGATAATTCTTGCCTGTTTAAGAGTCGGCTCCTTTTTGCCTGATAGATATTCACAAATTCGAGAGGCGTTTATTCCTAATAGTTTGGAAAGTGCAACCTGAGTAAGCCCCATTTCAAACATTCTGAGTTTTATCATCTCTACTAAAGTCGGTTCGCCAATTGAATAATGTGCGTCTGAATAGTCGGCTACCAATCCCGACAGTAATTCCAGTTCCATGCTATAAGGATCCGAAAGAGGGGTTGTATCTGTCACCTTGGGTAAAATTTCTTCCACCCTCTTTAATGCCCACCTATATTGATCTTCATTTTCAATTCTTGTCATATTGTAATCCTTTAAATATTAGAACAATCAATCTTATCATATTCTTCATGAGTTCCAATAAATCTAATATACACCCACTTAATAGTGAATTTGATAACGACAACCAACCGATGGTTGTTGCCACGGATATTGAAGACATAATGTTGATTCCCAACATTATCAACGCTATTGAAACTCTTTTTTATATCGGCAAAATTTTTCCAGTCAGAATTTTTGACTGTTTTAACCCAAGCTTTTAAGGCAGTTTCTGTGTCCGGATGAAGCTTTATGTATGCCTTTAGAGGTTCTTCGGTAATAATTCATATCATAATTATTCCAATTATTGCAAAATTACAAATAATATTCCAAAATAACCAATAGTTGTATATTTGATTCAACTTTGATTCAACTTTCGCAAGCGAAAGTTGAGGGTTAAAGGGTAACGAAGTCTCAGTTGTAAAATCGAGGATGAGGAGCGAGTGCATATTGGCAGATGTAGGATATTTTGGAAGTAAAAATCAAAAAGTAGAACAGAGTGTGGAGAATGATATATGAAAATCAAAAGATTAGAAAGTGTTCTAAAATGAAAATATGAAACGTTCTAAAAATTTTAAAAGTGTTCTACTTTTTTATAAAGATTGTAATTTATTGTATGTCAAGTGGTTGTTTGTAAATTTGCCAATTGGAGAGGTGTTCTAAAAATTTCAAATTCGAAAATTGATATTTTTGAAAGGGTGATAGTTTATTGAATAATAATAATTTGAATGCAGGTGTTCTATTTTAATTGAAAGTGTTCTACTTTTTATAAAAGTGTTCTACTTTTGAATAATTAGCAATGAGTAATTAGCAATTAGCAATTTGACAGGAAGTGGAGAGTGTTTGTTTCCTGATTTTGGTGGTTCTTACCCATATTGGTTGAAAAACCGTCATTGCTTATAGAGGGATATTGAGATGGAAGCAGATACACTCTCCCAGCTAAAGCTGGGGCACAGAACCATCCCGACATGGATTTAACAGATTGGCTTTTTTTATTCTTTTCAACTAAATTAGAAAGAACCACTTTTTTCAGGGAAAGGCATAACTTTTACTTACGAAAATTGAATATTTGATTTAATTGAGATGGATACAAATCCTATAAGGTTTTATGGCTGTGTCGATAAATATTAGCTTTAAAATTTGTTTTTTTTGATTAAAATTTTGTAAATTTGCGCCAGTGAGTTTAACTAACATAATATTAATAAGTTGTGATTTTATGTATCTGATTTGAATTTAAATTGACAGAAGCTTATTTTTAATCTTGATTAGTCGGTATCATAAATAATAATTAGAAATCTAAATCACAATTATCACTAATCTAAATTTTTTATGAGACTATCAATTATGAACTGTAAATTCAATGTCTGCATAATATTTGCTTTCATGGTGATGTTGCTTTCCTGTTCGTCTGAATCCTCTTTAGAGGAACAGAAAGGTTTGGTTGCCGGCAATAGGATTTCAATTGAGCTGAACGAAAGAAGCTCTAAAGTGGCTGACGATATAAACGATTTCAATTCAAGACTTACGGCATCGGCTGTAAATACAGTTGCTAATCAAGTGGGTCAGGATCAAAACGTTGTGCTGTCTCCATTATCAGTCAGCATGCTGTTGGGAATGCTCTCAAATGGAGTGGAAGATGATGTTAAGGAGGAAATCTACAGATATCTCGGAACCCGGGATCTTGAAACACTGAATGAATTATGCAATTCAATGATGACCGAACTCCCGAATCTGGATGATCTTACAAAATGCCGGATGGCAAACCTACTTTGTTTCGATAATAGATTTTCATTGAACGATGGTTTTTCATCATTATTGACAGACTATTATGATGCAGAGATATTGTCTGAAGATTTTTCGGATACCTCCCGCCTCTTAAATGCCTTGAATTCATGGTGCTCAAAGAATACCGACGGCTTGATTAACGAGATAATCGGAGAAAAAAGTGATCAAAGTGTGGCGTATCTGTTAAATACAATGCAGTTTAATTCCCCTTGGTCAGGAGAACTGTTTAATCAGAAAAATACGAAAAAGGAGAAATTTAACGGTATAAATGGTGCATATAATGTCGATATGATGATCAGTGAAACATCCAACCGTCTGTGTGCCTTCGATGATAATTTTGAAAGCATATTTCTTGAATTTGGCAATAGATCTTTCGGGATATGGATATTGGTGCCACAAGACAATGTCTCTATCGACAAGGCAACTGCGCTGATCGCTGACGGCGCACTTAGTTCAATCCAAAAGAGTGCTATGGAATACCCTGTCAGCGTTCACATCCCTCGATTAAAGATTGATGGGGGGATACCGTTAAAACAAGTGTTGCAGAATTTAGGAATGGAAAAATTATGCGGAGAATTTGAACTTGATATTTTTGAACGCAGGTTTACAGGAAAGGTTGATTTTGAACATAAATCATCAATTCAATTGGATGAAAAAGGGGCGGTAGTGGCGTCTGCTTCTTTAGGGGACATTCAGTATTCTTACAACAAAGATCCTCTTCAGCCATATGAATTTAAGGTAAACAGACCATTCTTTTTCTTTATAAAGGAATATAGCACTGATGTCTGTGTGTTGTCGGGATTGATAACACATCCATAGTTGTTAATTTGCAAAGAAAAAAATTAGTGGCATTGACCAAATGACCTTCAACTTTGATTGCCAAAGTTGAAGGTCATTTGGTTAATGGTTGACATTTAGGAAGGAGGGATTGAACAAAAAGGGGAGAGGGAATGTAAGATAAGGTATAACCCTCTTCATCCTGTATTTTTATGCGACAGATTATTACCCATTTTACAGACGACGATCTCTATAAGTTCACTATGTGCTGCGCGGTTATTGAAAATTATCCACGCACAATGGTGAAATACCAATTCATAGACCGAGACAACACTGTTTATCCACAAGGATTTGCAAAACTTGTGGAGGAGCAGATCGCTATGCTTGAGAACCTACGTATCACGGATGAAGAGGTTGAGTTTATCCGTCGGAAGTGCAGCTATATCCCCGCATGGTTTCTCCGTTATCTCAGAGGATTCCGGTATGACAGACGATGGGCAAAAGTAGTGCAGGATCGGGAAGGTCACCTGCATATAGAATTTGAGGGGAATTGGAGCGACACGATTCTTCTGGAAGTGAAAGTTCTCGCCATAGTGTCGGAGTTATATTATATAACGACAGGCGAGACTTCAATACTTGATTATGAATCCTACTATTCACAATCATACGAGAAAGCGAGAAGACTGATAGCCGGAGGATGCCGCTATAGTGACATGGGCACTCGGCGGAGGGCATCGTTCGAGGCTCAGGATACTGTCGTGAGGGCGATGAAAGATTGTCAGGATAAAATGTCGGGTCCGGGCAGGTTCGTGGGAACGAGCAACGTCTATTTCGCAATGAAATACGATATTACGCCTATCGGGACGATGGCGCACGAGTTTATAGGGGCAATTGCGGGCATGTACGGACCTTTGATGGCTAATCACATAGCAATGGGAGTATGGTCGCGCACATATCGCGGGGCTTTGGGTACATTTCTGTACGACACTTACGGATGGAGAATCTTCAGCCTTAATTTTTCCGAAGACTTCGCCAACATGTTTAAAGGTCTAAGAGTGGACAGCGGCGACAATTACGAGCAACTCGACATGATTATCGAAAAATATAAATCACTCAATATAGATCCGGCTACAAAACAGATTGTATTCAGCAATGCCCTCGATGTAGAGAGGGCGATAGAATTGCAGAAATATGCCGCCGACAAATGCCTGCCGTCTTTTGGTATCGGGACTCATTTCACAAATCATTTCCCTGGCGTCAAACCACGTAATATAGTTATCAAGCTTGTTGCCGTCAAAATCACGGAGTCGTGGCCCTTCTATTCTCAGACCTGCAAGCTAAGCGAGGATCAAGGGAAGTATACAGGGGATCCTGACACGGTGCGTCGCTTTATGGCGACACTTCATTTAGGCCCGGTTTGAAATTTTAAGGAACGCGCTCTTAGTGCCATATTATACAATTTTGGCAACAATGGATACACTTTTTAATCATATTTCCAGGAAGTTGCTATAGGTGGAATACATTATTTCATTTAACTTTGCATACGGGTAATATTTAATTTTTTTGCCAAAGCGGCATATGATAAGTACCAGATTAATCAATACCGTATGCAAGTTATGAAACCGTTTTTCTCACTTTTATGTTTGATGTCTCTGCTTCCGGGATATGCGCAAGTAGAGTATGTGAATCCTATGATCGGAACCGACGGAATGGGTCATACATTCCCGGGAGCGTGCGTGCCTTTCGGAGGTGTCCAGCTGAGTCCGGACACAGACACTATCCCACACAACGTGGATGGCAAGTATCAGCACGATGTGTATAAATATTGTGCCGGCTATCAATATTCCGACAATACCATTGTCGGATTCAGCCACACTCATTTCAGCGGGACCGGTCATTCTGATCTGGGCGATATCCTTATTATCCCGACTACAGGAGTCCTTAAGTTGAACCCCGGTACGGCTAACGATCCCGATTCAGGTTATCGCTCACGGTTTTCGCACGGCACTGAAAAAGCAGCTCCGGGATATTATGAGGTGACTCTCGACGATTATAATGTAAAAGCCAGATTGACTGCCACTCCCCGTGTCGGTGTCCATTCTTATACCTTCCCTGAGGGAGAAAAAGAGAGAATAGTGGTAGACCTGAATCACGGTATATATAATTATGACGGTAAGACCCTGTGGGCATCTTTGAGAGTCGAGAACGACACTTTGTTGACAGGGTATAGGATCACTAACGGATGGGCGCGTACGAATTATACTTATTTCGCTATTTCATTGTCGAAACCAATCAAGAATTATGGTTATATCGACAGAGCTAAAAATAAATACAACGGTGGTTGGGGTAAATTTAAAGTAAATAGGAATTTCCCGGAAATGGGGGGCAGGAATGTGGTCTCGTATTTTGAATTTGATGATGCCGACAACAGTGATCTTATAGTGAAGGTGGCATTGTCTGCCACTGGAACAGCGGGTGCCTTGAAAAATCTTATTGCCGAGACGGAAGGAAAGTCTTTCGATGCCGTAGCCTATGAGGCGTCGAAAGCCTGGAACCGGGAATTGAGCGGCTTTAAGATAGAAGGAACCGACGATCAAAAAAGAATGTTCTATACTTCATTATACCATACCATGATAAATCCGTCGGTCTACATGGATGTAGACGGAAATTACCGTGGGCTTGACCAGAATATTCATAAGGCGGATGGATTCACAAACTATACTGTTTTTTCGCTTTGGGATACCTATCGGGCATTGCATCCTTTCCTGACACTGTTTAAACCTGACAGATCAGTAGACATGGTCACAAGTATGTTGCGCCATCAGCAACAAAGTGTCCATGGATTGCTTCCCGTTTGGAGCCACATGGCTAACGACAACTGGTGTATGAGTGGATATCACGCAGTGTCTGTTCTTTCAGATGCGTATGCAAAGGGATTGACACTGAATCCTTCCGAACTCCTGGCTGCAATGGTTACAACTTCAAATGTGGAGTATTTCGAAGGTATTTCGGATTATTTGAAATATGGATATGTGCCCTTCAACCACAGCAGCATAGGGAGCTCCACTACACTTGAATATGCATACGACGACTGGACAATTTATAAGACAGCGGCGCTTGCCGGCGATAGTAAGACCGCCGATGTCTATAAAAAACGTGCACAGAATTATAAGAACATATTCCATAAGAAATCCGGTTTTGCCCGTCCCGTATATTCTGACGGTCGTATTAAGGACAATTTTGATCCATGTCAGACTTCAGGCGAGGGATTTATAGAGGGTAATTCCTGGAATTTCTCTTTTCATGTGCCTCATGATGTGGCAGGCCTGATTGACCTAATGGGTGGGGAAAAGAGATTTGTCAGCCGTCTTGATTCTCTGTTCAACATGCATCTTGATCCCAAGTATTATGCAGATAATGAGGATGTGACCGAAGATTGCCTTATCGGAGGATATGTGCATGGCAATGAGCCGAGTCATCACATACCTTATCTGTATGCCTGGACAGGAGAGCCTTGGAAAACGCAATATTGGGTGCGGGAGATTATGAACAGGATGTATCGTAATGATATACGTGGTCTCGGAGGAAACGATGACTGCGGACAGATGTCGGCGTGGTATATCTTTACCGCAATGGGTTTTTATCCGGTATGTCCGGGATCAGATCAGTATGTGATCGGTGCGCCATATTTGCCGTATATGGAGGTGTCTCTCCCTGCCGGAAACAGTTTGGTGATAAAGGCGAAGGGTGTGAGTGATAAAAACCGCTACGTGAAAAATGTGAAATTGAACGGCAAATTGCATACAAACACTTATCTCACTCATGATGAGATAATGAAAGGTGGCGTCCTTGAGTTTGAGATGGCGTCAAAACCCAACAGGAAGCGCGGTATAAACATGTCGGACAAACCGTATTCCCTTTCAAGCCAACTTTCTGATTAAAAGAGACCTTAAAGGGCATAATGGCTTAACGCCGACGCATTGAGGTAGCTGTTCGGTTTTGTGGTCTGAAATGGCGATGAGGGTATAGCGGAGGTGGTTCCGGTCATGTTCTGGGCATAGAGCATAATTGGACGTTGTGCGCTCCAGCCTTTGCTTTGATTGCGTAGGTGGAGTGTTGCGAGCCCGCGGAGTCCACGGGTGAGGTGGCGAAGTTGAGCGAGAAGTTCGGAAAGATCGGAAACGCGGTCGGCGATAAATTCAATGATTGTGCGTTGTCCCATTGTAAGTCTGGCGAAAATACGGTCTCCGTATTCAATTTTGTGATTTAACTTTTTCATAATTTTCATAATTTTGCTTGAGCGGTGTTATTAATTTGTTTTGGCGGAGTATCAATCGGATATAATTCCTGAGATACGATGCAAAATTAGAAAGAGTGGCTGCAAGATATGTGCAGTGAAAAGTTAAAATATATTTATTATATCAATATAAGAGGGAAATAAACTATCTTTGCACTTGCAAATCCTTCTTGACATATAGGCTGACAAAGTTAGCTGAAGATTGAAAGAAGGTCTGCAAGGAGTTGCAGGAATGGTGGAATGGTAGACACGAAGGACTTAAAATCCTTTGGCCTTTACCGGCTGTGTGGGTTCGAGTCCCACTTCCTGTACGTTGGAGGATTGATAACTAATTGGTTATCAATCCTCCTTTCTTTATTTTTACCCCTCTGGGTGTAACACAGGTGTAACATTTCAACAAACATCTAACTTTTGTTACACTTGCCATATAAAAAAGAACCGCTTAACCATCACGGCAAAGCGATTCAAGAAACTAAAAGATTTCCCAATGCTATGGGAATCCTTTGCAAAGATAGTGATTCCTTTTAGCAACATATAGGATTATAAGATTATCATTTATTAGTAGATACTGACAAATTTTGTATTTGTTCTTTTAACCCTTGAGTGTCTATGCTAAATTTATAATCTGATTTGGAATATTCCCCTATATAAATAAGGAAATGAGCGATACCTCCCTTATCTAATATATGCCAAAATATATCGTCTGGATACTGGTAATTATATGGAGAACTAAAAACTCCATCATGATCTATATCTCTAATGTCTCTACTTTCCACTCTATAAGTCTCACCGTTACCATCTTTTGCAATTATTATTGCTCCTTTTTTGTCTTTTACAAGATGGGAGTCATATTCCCACAACCTAAGAGTTACCGTGCTATCAGAATCGACATAAACTTCAACCGTGAGAGGTGAATTTGTTGTTGCTGAATTATTAAACCTCCCATGAAAAACGCCTCTTATATATTTTTCTCCTGTAGGTTCATCAAAGGAGTCTACATAATGCCCTATTTTCCAAATGTTGGATACATTATCATCAGAGTTATTGCTATTTGATGAATCCGGAACTAATAATACATATATCATAAACCCACCAATCAAAAGAATTGGCAAGAGAATGATACATCCAATCACATATAAACTTACTTTTAATGGCTTTTTCATTGTTATTCTAAGTTGTTGTTAGGTTAAACATAGGTTACTTCTCACAATCAGTTCACGTTTAACTTACAATAAGATATAAGAAATGCGTGAGCTGCTTTTATAAGTATCAGAGGTATTGTTATTTACAATTTAATTGCCTTTCAAGGCTTCATTTATATTCACTGGTGTTGTCGTATTTATCTCTATTTTTTGCTTCTTGCAATAAGCTAAAAGCTTCTTTTGAATCTTTTCTATATCTGACTTCTTAAAAACGTGATAGGAATTATCTTTTCTAATGAAATAGACTTTTCCTAAGAAAGCGCCCCAATTATAAAGCTCTATAGTGAAACCGAGTTCTTCATTAGGATATGCAAGCTTTTCTATTTTACATGTGTTGATGAAGGCTAATACCCACTTAGTAAAATTATATACCTGTTGCGCATCTCCCACAACCAACTGGAAAAGATTTTCCACATATTCGTACTTGCTATTTTGGGCTAAAAGCACAAAGCCATATCGCTCAATGCTCAAATCGGAATTAAAATACTCTATTGCGGAAAGGGCATATTCTACATTCCCATTTTCCCATTTTGATGCAATTAATTCGGTTCTCGTCATGTCATCGGCTCTGACAATCTGTGAAAAGGAACAGATTATCATGGCAATCAAAAGAGAACCTACCCATTTTTGATTAATCATATTAATCAGCTTTATTTTGTTGTGTTGCAATATTGCCGTTCTTTGTTATTGCCACACCATAAAAATAGTGGTGGGCTTTTGCGTTCATATAACTTAGAGGTACTGGCTTACCCAACGGATATATAAACACTAAGCCCACCAACAACCTTACCCGACAGGGTTACGGCTAATCAGTGGGCGTTTAGTGCTCATTGCCTTTATCCGTTTTGAAAAGTGCCAGTTTTCTAAGTTAAGACAATAGCATTAAACGCTATTCGTTACAAACATGTAGCGACAAGGCACTCTTGCCTTATCGCCACAAAGTTAGTAAATATTTATTAATCAACAATTATATTTGATTAATTTTATTTCAATATTATTTATACTTTTGTTTGTAATATTTTCTTGTGGAAAAATAAGTTTGGTTCTGTTATCGTTATAGTTTTAGAATTTGTTTTGTAATTACTAAAATAAGTTTATTATGGCACGTCCGATTAAAGAAACACCGATCCTTTTTGGCGATGATGCCCGTAGATTTGAAGAAAGGATGAAGAATCCTCCAAAGGAATCGCAGGCAGATCGTATTCGTAGAGAAGCCAATTATAAAGCAGCTCTATCCATGTTTATAAAATAATTATAAATGACACCTGAAGAGATAGCTCAGACTTATCGGATTCGGCAATTGAACAAAAATGAAATAATATCTGGTTTCAATTGCGGTGATGAGGATCTGAATGATTTTATACTTAATGAGTCTCAATTATATAGAAAAACTCGTTTGGCAGTAAGCTATATTATTGAGAATAAATCTTCACATCAGGTAGTTGGATTTTTCAGTTTGGCGAATGATAGGGTTTCTATAACAGATTTTGAAAATAACACTGAATTCAATAGATTTAGGAAGAAACGTTTTGTAAATGAAAAGCGTATTAAAAGTTATCCTGCCGTTAAGATTTGCCGCCTTGGAATAGATGTCTCGACCAGGGGGCAGTCATTGGGAACTTTTATACTTGATTTTATCAAAACCTATTTTGTTGTAGACAATAAGGCGGGATGTAGATTTATAACTGTGGATGCCTATATTGAAGCATTGCCATTTTATTTGAAAAATAACTTTCTTCCATTAAGTAAAGATGCAGAAGAGGATCATACAAAACTTCTTTTTTTGATCTTGAAGAAATTGAAGAGTAAAATATACGGTTAGCCGCTATCAAAGCATAATAATAGTCGCACCAAATTTTTGATGCGACTATTATTTTTGATACTGTATGGAGGCTTAGAGAATGTTTGAATTTAACTTTATGAAATCTATAAAGTCCTTTTCGGTCAATTTTGAGCTTTCGTTCTGTTATTATGGAACCCCATAACGCCATCTCTCAAACTCAAAATTTACTCGAAAATC
>CAMTMX010000105.1 GCA_947073495.1 uncultured Porphyromonadaceae bacterium | reverse complement strand
TGATTTTGCCACGCTCAAACTGTTGCTTAATCATGTCGAACATTAAAATCTATTTAAATTCAAACACTCTCTTAAATAATCTCTAATTGTGACAAAATTTTTGCAAAATATTATCTTTAGGTATGTGCATATCCTCAATTATGACCGTTGAAGGGTTCCATAGTCGCTTCGCCCTCCTGCGAGATTCCGTCCCTAGCAATAACTTTTTTAATAGTAGTCAATAAAATTTTTAGATCAGTTTTAAATGAAATATTGTCGACATACCAAACATCGTAGACAAATTTTTGATGCCACGAAATTGAATTACGACCATTACATTGAGCCCACCCAGTAATACCGGGACGAACCTCATGTCTACGAGCTTGTTCCTTTGAATATAAAGAAAGATACTTGGGCATTAATGGTCTGGGTCCAATTAGAGACATATCTCCTTTGAATACATTCCAAAGCTGAGGTAATTCATCCAAAGACGTGGAGCGGACAATCTTACCAACTTTCGTTAGACGTGCAGCATCCGGTAATAACGTTCCCTGAGAATCTCTCTCGTCTGTCATGGTTTTAAACTTTATAACTCTGAATATCTTACTATTCTTACCAGGGCGTTCTTGAAGAAAGAAGGCTCCGGCGCCTTTATTAGCAAAATGAAGCCAAATTGTTGTGACAGTCAATACAGGACTCAATACAATGAGACTGCATCCTGACGCGACAATAACGATGGCTCGTTTGAAAAATGATTTATATAAATTCATATAATGATTTATTCAATTATTTTCCCATTCTTAACCTTAATGCCTTCTCTAACTATTTTTGCAGGATTACCTGCAATTACACAATTTGAAGGGAAACTTTTAGTCACCACACTACCTCCCCCGATAACTACTTGATTACCAATAGATATACCAGGCATTACTATTGATCTGATTCCAACAACACAATCATCTCCTATTATAACGTTAGCCTTAATTCCGCGACAATGATCATGTGCTAAAATCATCGCTTCTCTCAAAATCCAAGTTTCATTTCCAATATGTATTCCTTTGGGATTTATTGATTTATCAAGATGAGCGGTGTGGGCAATTCGACAGTTTTTGCCTATATCCATTTTATAGAATTGCCTAAGAAAACAAGGATATATTTGTGTATATACTTTCCAAAGAAATCTCCTCATATCTCATTAAAGTTCAATATCTTGATTTCGTACAATCTCCTTACCTTTTCCATAGGAAGTAAATCCCATTATATCTTCCGGATCAAGCATTATGTCGAAAGTTTCCTCCGCAAGACTCACAAGATTGAGCTGATGCACTGAATCCCAAAGATCAACTGTGTCTTTGGAAAAGTTATCATTAAGTACTGACGGTTCAACGCCAAACACTTCCACAAAAATATTGTTATATTTTTCGATATTGCTCATAATTTCAATCATTTTTAAGTTTAGAATATAATATTTTTCCAGCCTCGTTTTTAGGAAGAGAATCTATGACTCTCACCTCTATTACATTTGCTGGCAGTTTTACAGCATTTATTAATGAAGAAATAGCTACTTCCTTCTCTGAAACAGATGTAAGATATACAAGCAGCTTAGTATCAGTACCCGTACATGCACATTCACACGACAAATGAGACTTAAGTATCTGTTCGCACTCATCAAGACCGATACGGTTACCGAAAATTTTCAGGAAACGCCCCATCCGTCCCTTTATGAAATAGAACCCGTCCGCGTCACGGTATGCAATATCGCCGGTGGGGAGGAAACCGTTACGTTCATCTCCCAGGGCAAGGTCTTCACGATTCTTTGCATATCCCATTGTTACATTTTCTCCACTGTAGCACATCTCCCCGGTAGCCGGTGATTCCTCTATGATATTCCCTTCAGAATCACGGAGAGTGAGCTGACCGTTTGGAACCGCTATGCCGATACTGCCCATCTTGGAAATCGCATATTCTTCAGGCAGCCATGCCATGCGTGCCGTTCCTTCCGACTGCCCGTAGGTTGCCACCCATCTTTTACCGTTATCTCTGCAATATTCCGCAAATTTCAGATTCAGTTCAGCCGGCATTTTTCCCCCACCCTGAGTGAGCAGGGTCAGGTCCGGGAGTTTCATTCGCGAAAAACGCATTTTGTCGAGAACTTCATAGCTGAACGGAACCCCAGTGAAACTTGTGGCGCGTTGCTCTTTCAAGAATTTCCAAAATCCAGGGTCAGTCATTTTCAGGTCAGTTATCAACACTGTGGCACCTACTTTGAAGTGACTGAACACCATGGAAAGTCCCATTGTGTAATACAAGGGCAATACCATCAACGGACGGTCAACATCTGTCAACCGGAAAAATGTGGATATATTTAACCCTGCAGCATCTATATTGGAGTATTTATGACGTACAAGTTTCGGACTTCCTGTGGATCCGGAAGTAGGAAGAAGATGACTCAGGTCATCATGCATTTTACATGGTGGATTACCTGTAAAGAACAGGCGATAGCCATGTTCCGCTACTACCGGGGTGGCGTGGCTGTCATATTCCCCTTCCGGAGCACATATAAATTCAGGTTTATATGTTTCAAGAAGAGCTTCCAACAGCCCGTTCTCCGTATGGATATTCAGAATCAACGGCACATTGCCGGAAAGGATGGTGGCGATCACCCATGCGATACCCCCCACGTCATTTTTTGTGAGGACAAAAAAGAGAGAGCGTGGCTTAACATTCTTGCGAAGGGAATCCGCCAGACCCTTTATATCGCCATAAGTGATAACGTGACCATACGAATCAATAGCTGCAACTGCTTCCGGATCCCTTTTATCTAAATCGAGTAATGATTTCAGGTTTTGAGCCATAATTCCTGTTCATTCTTTGATTAATCAATAACGCCCTGCTTTTCATAAGCAATTATGCATTATAGATTATGCCTTATGAATTAAATAGAAGCGCATCCGTCAACACCAAGTATCTGACCTGAGATGTAAGAAGAATTGTCTGAGGCAAGAAAAGAAACCGCCTTTGCTATATCAGCAGGCTCCCCAAGTCTGCCGAGTGCTATCCTTCCTATACGGGCATCAATCTTATCGCCGGATGCTTCATACAGTTCTTCAAAACGCTCCGTCTTCACAATACCAGGTGCCACTGCATTTACACGGACACCCTGTGATGCAAGTTCCTTTGCAGAGGACTTTGTAAATGAGATAATAGCACCCTTGGTGGCTGAATATGCAGACTGACCGGCACTGCCAAGCACTGCAGTGACGGAAGCTATATTCACAATAGATCCACCACCTGTGCGCGCCATGATTCGAGAGACAAGCTGGGTAAGCTCGATAACTGCGATGACATTGACACGAAACATCAATTCAGTCTCTTCCCGCACTATCATGCCTATCTTCTTATTAAAAACCACACCGGCATTATTAACAAGAACTTCAATACGTCCCTGTTCCTTCTTGACCTGCATCATCGCCGTTTTGGTAGATTGTGCATCCGTGACATCAAAATACAGCGGGTGGAAACGATCGCATTCTGATGCCAAAGAGTCCATAGAACCTGCCGCATGATCACATCCGTAGACAACACCACCTTCTTCGATCATATTCAAGGCAATAGCCTTACCAATACCCTGAGCAGCACCTGTGACTACACATACTTTATCTTTTAAAATCATATTGTTATTTTAATCTTCTTGCCGGAGCACAAAAAAGGGTAGTTCCTGATTCTACATTCATTGTTACGAAAGAACACGCTCCTATCGTACAATCATTTCCAATATGGACATTATGATTAATCATAGCTCCAGTATGAATCATATTATTATCTCCAATAGTAGTTGCACCAACCATCATCACTTGAGAATCTATACGATTCCATGAGCCAATCTTGCAATCATGTCCAATTATGGTGAGAGATTGAATGAAATTGTAATCACCCAATTCAGCATCTGCTGCAATTGTAGTATACGTACCTATCAATGTTCCTATTCCCATTTTCACATTAGAACCGATACGAGCTGTCTTATGGATAAGTGTAATGAATTCTGCTCCCTTAGACAAAAGATTTTCAATACACGTCTTACGAGAATGACCACCTATGGAGCAGACAAAAGCTTCATTTCTATTAGGAATATAATCTCTAATTGTGCCTAAAATTGGAGGATAATTATTAAAATTATCAAGAGCATTAATATTATCGTCAATAAATCCGACAATATCATATTTCACTCCGTAACCTACACTTTCTTTAGCCAAATCATACATGGTTCGCCCCATACCACCGGCTCCAATTATAATCAATTTTTTCATTTTACTTATTTGAGATTATTGACAATTTTTGATTCAAATTCTGAATATAATAATGGACAGTTATCTCTAATTAAATTTGAATCTCTAATAAATATATCAAAATCGTCTATTGAATTAATAATGAAACCACCTTGAATTTTAGAATCAAGTGCGACATTCAAACCATTAAAATTGAGCCTACCAACTTTTTTATTCAAATACATCGCTTCAAAAAGTACAGATGAATTTTCGCCTATCACTATAGGATACTTATTAATTGTTAGGAATGATTCTCCATCATTATTAACTTCATGTATGTTTAATTGATTTCTTATTATATTTTTCTGATATAAATTAAGAGCTTCTTGTGGATGACATCTAAAATCAAATTCCCACTCAGGATGTTTTTTAGCAAATAACAGAACTGTTTTGAGTAATGGTTCTGTTATTTGTGGGTCTGATATAACAAGGATACGATTTAAATGCATCAAATTTTCTTTTTGCATATTCGTTATGTGATGACCATATGCATATCCAATATTAATAATTTTATCAATAGGCATACCAAAATAATTGGAAATATTACCTTTACCAAAAGTTAAAAAGAAATCAGGATCAATCGCGTTATGATATACCCCTGAATACAGTTTAGTTTGGCCCAAAGTTATACCATGTTGCAGTTCATAACTCTTAACGTCATATTTTTTACCATATGCAATTATGTAATTAAAAGTCGAACGAGGTGCAACAAAGACTCTTTTTGCGGAACAAGCATTAAGGATAGGATGTGCCAAACGATATGAAATAATAAAATTAGATAACTCTCTTATGATTTCATTTTGAATTTTTACTGAAATTTCAAATTCTAAACTCAGCTCTGAAATCAATTCTCTAATTTGATTTCTATATTTCTTTACTATTATTTGGCTAAATACCTTAGAAATAATTAGAGAAATAAAAGGAATAAAATCCCAATAATTACATTTTTCTTGATGTACTCTCGTTTTTTTATGTATACCGTTTTGCCATCGTTCAAATATAATGTAGCTATATTTAATATTTGAATAATCTATTACAGGATCTGAAAGTCGTTCTATGTATTTTCCTTCAACCTTAAAAAGTCTTGGATGAGAGAATATAATATTATCAACTCGTTTGCGCTTTATAACAATATTTAATAATTGGATAAATGAAATGAGAACGTTAACTAAAAGTTTTGGGGTAATTTTCGCACCAATTGTTTTGTCTGGATTATTAATAAATTCTCCTCTTATTCTTGTTCGTACAATTCTCCATATTGGAATATTATTAAAAATCGTATAAGAGTCTAAAGTTTTAAGTCTCTGCTCCTTTCTTAAATATTCATCAAATGACAATTTAATCATATACGTTTTAATTAAAAAAGAGAATCCATTATATCGCAATATTCTTTTGCCATTCTTGAAAACAAAAATTCATTTTCAAATTTTTGTCTTGAAAGTATCCCCATTTTTCCCCAATCATATTTATCTAGATTATTTAATAAAACATATAACATCTCATGATCTAACTCTAATAAGATTCCATTGTTATCAACAGTCTCGGGGATTCCTGCTACATTTGTTGAGATTATAGGCAAACCAGCACGCATAGCCTCAATTATAGAAATAGGCAAACCTTCATTATCACTCATAAGAATGAAGATATTATGTTCAGAAAGATATTTAAATATTTCAAAATTATCAATCGCACCCTCAAAGGTAACATTCCTATCTATTCCACAATTTGAGACAAGTTCTTGAAGTTCTTCTTTCTGAGGTCCATCTCCTATAAAAGATACATGAATTTCATTGAGCTTTTCTTTTTCCAATCTACGTAATACTTCCAATATACGCCATTGCCCCTTTCGTCTATTTATTGTACCGACACAGCATAATCTATATTTAAACTGTTCATATCTACTTTCAATTGAAGAAATAATTTTTTTTTCTTCATCAGAAAAGTCTTCAATCCCATTAACTGCAAGACCTATCTTATTTAATGGATAATCAGGATGATCTGCCATGAATCGAAAGCGAGCTTTTTTTGAAATAAATACAAGTTTATCGGTTCCAGCTGACGCGTCAAGTAACATTTTTTTAAGATGGCGTTCACCTTTTCTACCTTTTATACACGGGAAATATGACAAAGTCATAGAACCAGTGCCATCTGAATGTAAAAATGTTACTATTTTAGGTAATTTACCTTTATTAAGATGTAAGAACCAATATGCCTCAGCCTCAGAATGCAATACAACTATATCAGGATTTCTTTTTAAAGACAAATAATACTTAATTAAGTGTTGTTGTTTTTTATCACTTCTATTTAAATAAAAATTGGCTAAAATAACATTATGCTTTGCCTTAAGCCGAGCCTTTTTGCTAATTTTAGTAAGAATTCTCTTATAAATAGGTCTATTCCTTAGAGATTCATTCAGACTCTGACTAGGAATAACATTTGACTTATTATATTTAATACTATCGTGTGTAAATATATTTATATCATAGCCTCTAGATTTGAAATAATCGGAATTCTTAATAATTCTTTTCATAGTACCGGCAGGCCCTATAATTGAACTTAAACTACCACTTCTTATTACATCAATTGTTTTCATATTATAACATTTTTATGATAATTTTTGAGTCTAACTAGTATAAACGCAAAAACAATAAGCATTTGCATTATAACATCATAATAACTGACATTAGCAAAATCCATAATCAATAATATTGACAATAGAATAGCAGCATAGCGGAATAAAATTTCATTATGATGATAAAGTCGTCTCATCAATAACAAAACATAGGAATAATAGGCTGTAAAGCCTATTATTCCTCCTCCGACCAATATTTCAATGTAATTATTATGAGCATAAAAATTCAATCCTGCAAATCTAGGGATAGTGTTCGATAAAACTCTAAAACAATTCATTCCATAACCACAAATTGGACTTTCAAAGAACCAATTCAACCCAAGCATAATCAATACTTTCCTTGAATTATCTTCCTGACCTGTTTCATTGCCTGACATAACATTTATCAGATCCTCAATTCTCCGACCAATTATATCATAAAAGAATGGAACCTTTAAAGCGAGCCAAAGAACTCCTCCAGCTGCAATTAACAATAGTAAAGCCTTGATAAAATGTTTTTTGTAGTCATATAATGCAAAAATAAAAAAGGGAAGTATCAACAACAATATAGCTTTTCTACTTCCTGTCAACATTATTGCAAAAAGCATGGCAATTGAAATTAATATCCATACTATCCAATATAATGTATTATAACTATATTTTGCTATTAGATACCCAAATAAAATCGTCAAAGCCAGATTCATTCCTATAGAATTTACATTCCATGTTTCCGCAAGTCCATCATCAGTCATTGCTTCGCTTATTCGATTCCCAGCCAATAAAGATAAATCCACATAAAGATAAAGATATACTAAAGAAATAATACCAGCGATATATATTAGTTTAAATATTTCGATTAATCGATTGAATGAATTGACATACCTTGACAATGAATAAGTTAAACAGAATATAGGGATAACATTTATTATTAATGTATATATTGTTAACCATGGTCTTATAGACCATAATGTGGAAACAAGAATAAAAAATAAAAATAATGCCATCCACGATTTATACTCTTTGCCGGCACTAAAATTTTCTTTAAAACAATAAGATATTAGAAATAGACATACCCCAATAATCAAAAAGATGATTCTATTTGTAAACATAGGAATCATCTGAGATAAAATAAATATAAAAACTAATATAAGATATATTTTCCTCACAGAAAAAAATATAATTTGATATATTAATCAGATCATATTGTTATTATGGCAATATAATTAAATCACCATATTTATAATCCCATTCTTCAGGATCAAATGCTGCAAAACCACTTGAGTCAAAAAACGTCATTTCTCCAAAGTATACATGTCCATTTACATCATAAAAATCAACTCTTACATGAGGTATCCCTTTTGACAATTTTTCTGCTAAATCTATCATTAATTCAAAATTTGATGGTTTACTAATTTTACCTTCATAATTCTCACCACCTTGTTTAAATGGAAGATGTATGAAATTTCTATCGAAATAATCAAATTTTGCATGTTTATTACTTCTTTCATTAGAAATTAACATGAATTCCATTTTCCCATTAAAACAATAAAATTTATAATCATTTACAACATCCTCAGGATTATCATTATTGAATAAAAGCTTTTCAGCTATGATTCTAGGGACAACATTTTTATAAGGCCATTCTTTATTATATTTATATAAATTTAATGAAGAGGCTTTTTTCAAAGAATCAAGAGCCATAGTTTTATCTAATTTATTTTTATCTCTACAGATGATTATTCCATTACCACCCCCTCCATGCGTAATTTTCAAAACGAACTTTTGAGGAAGTATATCCCAATTTATTTCTTCAGGTGAATTCCAACACCCAATGGTGTCAATTATATAATCATGTCCAATTATATTTGCAGCCCATTTTTTTGCTGCATATTTATCTACCATCTCAGTGTATTTCGGATTACGATCATAAATTTTAAGCCACTGCAATTTTTCATTAAAAGTTCTAGGATGACGTATATTAGGCCACTTCCCCATTTTCATTTTGAACTTGATACTTAAATATATCCATTCTGGTAATATATTACATGTTCTATTTAAAAGTAATTCCAACAACCTTTGAGGTCTTTCGCCAATCTCTTTTATGATCGTTACTATTTTCATTAGAATTATTAAATAATAATTTATGTAAAAAAGAATAGATTAGTAAATCAAACAGTATTTTAATGATAAGGAAGTCACCTTGTCTTTTTGAATTTGTTAAGTAAGCGTCCAACACACTTGGACGCTTACAGATGACTTCAAGGTCTCAAAATGTACAACAAAACCATTGCTGATTTATTTATTATCATTTTTTATTATACCCTTTATATAGTATAAATCCTTCCTTGTAGATTTAAACATAACTATTATAAGCATGTATACTACAATACATAATACAATAGCTATTAATTCAAATAGAAAAGAATTATTAAATTGCACTAACCAATAACCGAACAATCCCATTATAATGGATGCAATCAGAGGAATTTGGATGTTAGTTATCATTTTCCAAGGAGATATATTTACAAAAATATAGGTAATCGTAATAATTGGGATAATAAGAAAAATCCGTGTAATTGCTCTTAAATTACATAAAACCTCAAAAGATTGATGTACTCCATATAATATGATTGGTATAAGGAATATTAAATCTATTAATTGAGAAAATGTTGAAAGTTGAGGTTTCCCTTTTGCCCTCAGAACTTCACTACAATAGTATGATAAAATAATGGTAATACCACTTGTCAGGCCCCAAACTCCAATAAACCAAGCAGCTTCATGCCATTGCGATCCAAGCAGTATTTCTGTTATCAAATTTCTAAATATAAAGATGCCTATTGACATAGGCATCAAAATAATACTTATAGTTTTTTGAAATCTAAATAATATACGTGCAAATTGAGAATCATCATTTTGCACTTTAGAGAGAGAACTATACAATACTGGGGTGGTTGCAGCACTTATTATACCCATAATTTGACCAACAGTAGTCATTGATGTCCTATAAATTCCTAAATAATAGTCATTAAGAATTGTTCCAACAATGAATATATCACAATAACTTGTTAACCATATACTCAAAGTTTCCAACATGGACCATGCACTAAACGAAAACATATTTTTAAATAGTTTCCAATTATACCAGAATTTAGGTCTCCATTCAGATTTAAAAGTCAATATTATAGCGTTTGATACTTGCAGTGCGATCATTCCTATTATTAAGGACCAATAACTACGTGTGATTAAAGCTAATGGGATAGTAATAATCAATGGTATGAAAACACCTATACTTCTAACCCAGAATAAAAGTTTGAAATTAAGTGCACGTTTAAACAACGCCATTTGAATACTTGAAAATGCACTCAATGGTATACAAAGGCAAGAAATAGCAATGACATCCCCACGCCCTTTATTTCCAACTAATTCTGCAATATGCTGACAAAAAAAGATAATTACAATCCATATCGTCACAGATAAGAATAAGTTAGATATGAACGCAACATTTGTGGCATCATAAAGGGATTTTTTGGAATCAAACTGTCGTTGTATCAGATACTTTTGAAATCCAGCATCCGTAAATATCTCAGCAAAACTAATCACCATAATGGCTGTTACCATAATCCCAAAATCCGCTGGGGTTAATAATCTTGCCAATATTATTGATGTAACAGGAGTAACAAGTTTAGCAAAAAACTCAGTCATAGTAGACCATTTTGTGGCTTTTATTACTTGTTGATTTAATTCTCCCATACTATTCAAATTATTATATTTTGTCTATTTACAAAAATAAATAATCGTTTGTTTCTAAATTATTGCATCTAAATAATAGTGTCGATGAATTTGAATTATACCAAATATATATTACAAATAAAATGTTTTATACCATAAAGAAAAATTTCTTAGACCGGTGCGAAGAGATGTAGAAGGACGGAACCCGAAGTCTTTTTCGAGTGGGGCTGTGTCGGCGTATGTAATAGGGACATCCCCCGGCTGCATTGGAACGAGTTCCTTGTGTGCCTCGAAGTCGTAAGTTGATGGCAGGACTTCTGCACGTACAAGCTCTTCCTGAAGGATCTGTACGAAATCAAG
>CAMTMX010000104.1 GCA_947073495.1 uncultured Porphyromonadaceae bacterium | reverse complement strand
CGCGGTGATCCGGATGGGAGATTACGCCCTTTCCAACTACCGGTTGGCGGTGGATCTGTTGTTGGGCAAATATGACTCCAAGACCCTGGAGCGTCTCAACGAGACGGAGGTCGCCCTGGACAAGATGGAAAAGATGGAGAAAGTTGTGGCTCTGTAAACATATACAATTTAGTGACTGTTTATGCTTATGGAGGAGCTGGTGGCTCTGGTGGAGAATATGGTGGCAATAGTTCAGGAACAGGTGGTGGAGGTTATCCAGCTGCTGGAATTGGAGGCCGGAGGCGCTGGTGGTCGGAGGTGGTGACCATTGGGGTGGCGCTGGTGGATATTCAGGTGGTATTGGTGAAAGTGGTACTGCTAATAGAAAAATGACTAATGGTGGTGAAATGGAAAAACCAGAATTTTATACTATATCAGGAGATGGAGGTTCATATTTCTTTTCACATAGATATGATGGCAGTATTGGAGAATGTCTTGCAGGAATGATAGGAGGGCAAGGTGGACAATGTAAGCAGATAGAATGGTGGTGCGATGCAGGCGGAGATGGTGGAGTTGCTGGTAAAGGTGGGACAATTAAAGTTTCTAAATTAGCAAAGGTGTATGCTTATAATGGAAATAGATATACAGATGGAACATCATATGAAAATGGAGCAAATCAATGTCAAATATATGCACAAGATGGTACATATTTGAAAATTGCTGTACCATTATATAATTGGTCTAATAATAAAAATGAAATATTTACTAATGTTTTAGGAAAAACAATAAACTATGTTGCTAGTACAGAGGCTTGTACTTCTTACGATGATTTTACAGTTTTGAGAGAGTATAAAGCTCACGGATGTCCTTATTATAAAGTCGAGAGCACCACAAAGGTCATGCCGCAGGATATGTATGATGAGCGAATCCGTGCATTTGAGCCGAAAACATATTCATGGGAACTGCGCACTGCAGATGGAGTCTCTCTCGCAGACTTGAACGAAAAGCACATTCGAGGCTGTATCCGTATGGGTGTGGAAGGTGGTCGTATCCCGGCGAGCGCATTGAGCGAACCAATTTCCGACACTCTGTCAAAATGGAAGTTGTTGAAGAATGGTATTCCGACCAATGGAGCCGCGATGCTGTTTTCCAACAAGGTTGATGAGTACGATAACTTCAAGATAAAAATGGCTCGTTTCTTAGGTACAGACAAGAACGAGTTTATAGACGAGATGCGAGTAGAGGGCAATTTCTTTGACCTTCTTGACGCAGGGCTTGCCTTCTGCTTCAAGCACCTTAACCTAAGCGGAAAAATCACCAACCACAGTCTTCAGCGTGAAGAGCGACTTGAAATCCCTTATAAGGCATTGAGAGAGGCTATAATAAACTCGCTTTGCCATCGTCAATGGGAAAGATATAATCTGTTGAACAGCATCGCAATCTATGATGACCGTGTTGAAATCGGAAATCCCGGCATATTTCCCTCTCAAATTACTCCTGAAAATATAAAGGAGCCTCACGATTCATATCCATATAATGTGAAGATGGCCGAGGTTCTCTACCGGTCTATGTGGCTGGAGAACTGGGGATCCGGAGCCAAGCGTATTATTGAAGCCTGCCAAGAGCAAGGCGTCGAAGAACCCACATGGCGTTGGGACGGCGCATTCGTATACGTCACTTTCAAACGACCGGTCAAGTACCGCTCAACCACCGACCAAGTGCCGACTAATGTCGCTCTAAGTTCACCAGAAACCGAGCAAGTTCACCAGAAAAGTGGGACTGTAAATGGGACTGTAAATGAGACTGTAAATGAGACTGTAAATGAGACTGCAAAGTTGATTCTCCAGACAATTTCATATAACCCTCGCATTACCTATCAAGAGATTGTAAACTCTACATCAATCCCAAGAGCCACAGTAGCCAGACACATATCAAAGCTATCAGCATCAGGTTATCTTATCCGACATGGAGCGGATAAAAATGGATATTGGGAAGTGGTAAATAGAAACTAGATGTTTTGATACTATTATGAGGTTAGATTCGTTATATATACGACAAGTGAGAGAACTTGTGGACAATCCGATGACTTCGGCGGAGCAGCGCGATAAAAGCGATGCAATGCGCCTCGGGAGCAAATGTTGGAGTCGCCGGAATATAAAGAGATAAATCTTTGATTGTAAGGATATTCATAGAACGGAGTTTCCCAAGTGGACCCCAAATTAATATTAAGCTGTTACGAAACAAATCGTAGCAGCTTTTCTAACCGCATCATGAGCCGGAGTTTATTTGTGACTTATTCCATCCTTAATCATGAATTGCCGTGTATAGACTCTATCATTCTGTTTTATGTTAACCTTATAATTTATTGATATTCAAAATTGTTATTCCTTCGGGCGACGGTATTGACCGGGACTCATGCCGGTGCTTTCGCGAAAGTATTTCGAAAAGAAAGACGGATTAGGAAAATTGAGATAGTCACTGATCTGGCATATAGTCATATTGGAAGATTGCAGCAGTACTTTTGCTTCGAGTATAACATAATCCTTAATCCATGCGCCTACAGTTTTTCCGCTTATGCTCTTGATAATACGCGACAAATGACCGGGAGATAAAAATAATGCCGACGCATAGAAGCCCACATCGTGCCGAGTCTTGAAATTCTCTTTTACAAGGGAGACAAAACTACGATAGATCTCAAGTTGACGGTTCTTGGGCGAGGAATCCCTGTTCTTGATTCCGAGCCATTGGCTATAGGCATCCGTCAACTTCATCAGCACAATATAGATATAGGAATGTATGATATTATCTCTGAATTGTGAATTGTTCATGTTGAAACATTCCTTCATCAACCGATAATGAGTATGGAGGTCCTCGATAAATTCATCCGACGGCTTAAAGGACATGGAAACAGTAGTATCACTATAAGGCATAAAACGCTCAAGACTCAATATATAATCTTGTGAGATAGCAATAAACATGACCTTGATATCATCAGAAGCTCCTAAAAACTCAACAATCTGTCCCTGTCGACAGAAAACCAAATCTCCGGCACCGAGCCTCAATGGTTCGTCGCAATCCATTCTATATTCCAGATATCCTTGCCGACACACTACAATTACATTTGACTGCAGTTTCATCGGCTTGCTTCCGAATGGTCCTTGCGAAGTGTTACCCTCTGCCGACTCCTCATAGTTGTCAAACAAAATAATACCACCTGTCGAAGATATATTATCTCCAATCTGTAGAAATGTCTGCATGGTGATAAGCATGTAATCTCCCGTTTGATTTTGGTTCATTTGGATATAGATGTTGAAATTGGGTTACAAATATACTCATTTATACTCCAACTAATCAATCAATATTAAAAAAAGAACATATTATGCATGATATAGGTAATATATCATTGCCGCGAGGAGAGTAATTTTGCAGAATAATTTAAATAGGTTTATTCTATTCATCACAAGGGTGTTGTCTATGGGCGAACACTGGAGGCCCGACACATAAAAATAGTGTAAAAATGATAAAAATAATACGTTTATTGCCAATCGCGCTGTCCTTATTTTTAACAGTGGGATGCGGCAAAGATTCCGACAACGGAAGCTTGAAAAGAATACAAAATGTATATACTACTGTGCCCGGCTCGAATAGCGAGTCAGTCACACACTCATACACATCATCGGTTGAGGAAGGCAAGAGTGTCAACGTCGGATTCAAAACTGGCGGACAAATCAAACGTCTCACAGTAAACGAAGGCGACTATGTGAAAAAAGGTCAGATAATCGGCTACCTCGACGATGCCGACTACCGACTTTCAGTAATGCAGCTTGAAGCGCAATATAAGCAGATGGTATCTGAAAATGCAAGACTTGACGAAATGTTCAAGCGCAATAATGTCGCTCCAAATGACTACGAAAAAGCAAAAGCGGGCTTAGTGCAAATGAAGACACAGTTAGAAATGACTCGCAACAAACTTGCCTATACGCAACTTGAATCGCCTGCCTCAGGTCATGTAGTAGAGCGCTTTATGGAAGAAGGCGAAATGGCGGGAGCAGGAACTCCGATCTATCGAATCATTGATAATTCAGGATTGGAGACTACTGTTGCATTACCGCCCTCAATCTATAGCCGCCGTGATGAAATAGTCAGTTGCTCAGGTAGTTCTCCTGTATTTGGCAATAAGTCTTTTCCGCTCGATATTATAGGCTTCGTGCCCGATGCCGACAATAATTCACTATTCCGCTTACGCCTCAAGCTGCCCGCATCGATGCATGGCAAACTGTTACCGGGAATGAATCTGTCGGTATCACTCCGGTTCACTAATACCGACAGCACTGACATCCATAGCCTGCCCTCGCGGTCTATATTCGAGCGTAACGGTAAAGAATACGTATGGGTAATCAATCAATCTGATTCCACCCTTAGTGCAAAGGAAATAAAGAGAACAGGTATATACGACGGAAAGTATAGCTATGTGTCTGGGTTGAAGGGAGATGAAGCAATAGTCGCAGTAGGTGTGCATCATCTCAGCGACGGAGAAAAAGTAAAGGTCGCCGGTGACATTAACATGCTTGATAACTGATTCTGACCATGACAAGTATTGCTAAATTCTTTATTCAGCGCCGTACACTATTCTGGTCGGCGATGGTAATAATACTCATTGCCGGAGTAATCTTTTTCCTTAAGATGCCCAAACTCGAAGACCCGGCAGTAACAGTGAAACAAGCCTCGGTCGTTGTGATATATCCAGGCGCTGATACCGAAGTGGTCGAACGGGATGTCGTTACCCTGCTCGAAGACCAGTTGCGTACATTACCGAACGTAAAAAAACTAAAAAGTGATGTACATCGTGGTCAGGCGATGATAGGTGTGGAGTTTCAGCTGGATGTTCCTATGGAAGATATGGAGCAGTATTTCGACCAACTCCGCCGTAAGGTATCAGATATCGAGTCGTCCCTGCCACAGGGCTGTATGAAGCCTATAGTCATCGACGACATGATGGATGTGTATGGTATTTTCTATGCTATACGAGGAGACGGGTATGATACCGGTGAACTTGAGTGCTATGCCAAGAAACTGCGAAACGAGATAATGACCATAAAAGGCGTTAAACGTGTGAACATCGGTGGAGTACAGCGCGAAGAAATCGACATAATATTCACCCCAGACCAAATTAGGCGCAACGGCATGCTGCCATTGCTTATCGCCCAGTCCTTGCAATCGTCTACAGCGGTTATCAACGCAGGCAAGATAGACAACGGCGCCGACAGGCTTGCTGTCGATATTTCTGAAGGGGCGGTTACCGAAGACGAGATTTCAAATATACTTGTTTCGATGCCTGACGGCAAAAAGGTTAGGATTGGAGATATTGCACAAGTATCGCGACGAGATGTCGAACCGGGCAGCAACGGTTTCTATGTGGGCAAGGATGCATCGCTCACCCTTATGGTTGCACTCGAAAACAATGCAGTAGTACCCAATGTAGGTGCTGCAATAGACCAGGTGATAGCTCCGACTATCAACCAACTGCCTGCAGGTATGACTGTAGAGAAAGTATTTTTCCAGCCGGAGCGCGTGGATAACGCAATATCGTCGTTCATGGTCAACCTTTTGGAGTCGATCATAATTGTATTTATTGTGATATTGCTTGCAATGGGTTGGAAAGCCGGACTGATCATCGGTTTCGGTCTTGTCTTGACAGTGGCTTTGTCGTTTCCGATTCTGTCGGCACTTGGCACTACATTGCAACGAATATCTCTTGGTGCATTTATTGTGGCAATGGGTATGCTTGTTGACAACGCTGTTGTGATAATGGACGGCATCATCAACGACCGCAAGCGTGGTTTGAGGCGAGATGACTATCTGTTCAATACCGGTCGAAAAACAGCCTTGCCGTTACTTGGAGCCACGGTGATTGCGGCTGCTACCTTCATGCCTATATACTTTACTCCCGGTAGTGTCGGTGAGTTTGCCGGCGACCTCTTTCTTGTGATCTGTGTCAGTCTTGTTGCGAGCTGGGTGCTTGCCTTGATACAAGTCCCTGCATGTTCTGACCAATGGCTCGGACCGGATGCCGACATTGCCGAAGAACAGCGAGAACTCAAGCTCAACCTCATTCAACGCAGTATCAGACGAATGGTTGTATTCATGATTGACCACAAGTGGTTTTCCGTTGGCATTGCCGCCATAATCCTTGTAGTTTCATGTCTTACGATGCAGAAACTTCGTAATGTATTCTTCCCTGATTTCGAATACGATCAATTTGTAGTAGAATGTACATTCCCGGCAGAAAGCAACCCCGACAAAGTTCGCGACCGCATGCTTCAACTGAGCGACAGCGTGATGAAATTCGAGGGTGTTGAATCTGTAGCAATCAGTCTTGGAGGTGCTCCGGGAAGATATTGCCTTGTGCGTCCCATGCCGAGCGGCGGCGAGGAATACGCGGAATTTATTATCGACTGCGACAACTTTAAAACTGTGCAGAGATTGTCTGATAAACTCGTAGCCAAATTGCGAACTTTGGCACCCGAGGCATATGTCCGTGCGCGGCGTTACAATCTATCGGTATCGAGTTCACATACCGTAGAGGTGGAGTTTTCCGGTCCGAATGCAGATACCCTCCGGATGCTTTCTGCCAAAGCCGAGGCTATAATGAGAAACTGCAAATATGTTGACCCACTTTCCGTTCAAAACAACTGGTTAGGTCGTAACCGCTCTGTCACGATAGACTATTCTTATGATCTTGCGGCTGCGGCGGGAGTAAATCGTTCGGATATCGGCAATGCCTTGCAAGCTGCAACCGACGGTTATGCTATCGGGGTCGTTAACGATCACGACAAAACTATACCGATATATATGCAGATCCGTAACACCGACGGGTCCAAAATCAGCGATCTTTCGACCTTGCCTGTATGGACTATGATGAATATCAATATTTCAGGCAGCGACCTATCTTCTATGATGAATGGCACGACTACGGCAAGCGAGCTGAGCAACAAAATGTATAACACCACTCTGCTCTCTTCGTGTGTCAAATCTATCAGTCCTTCATGGAATGAAGGGTGCATACACCGTCTGAACGGTCAGCGAGTAATCGAGGCGGAGTGTGATCCGGACATAACAAACCACAATGCAACACCGGCAAAGGTTGTAGAGGATATCGCAGCCGAAATAAAGGCAATTCCATTGCCGGAAGGTTACGGCATGCGATTTGTCGGCGAGGGTGAAACATCGGATGAGTCAATGGATATCATTATGTCCTTCCTTCCTATAATGGTTGCAATAATTGTTATAATACTGTTATTGCTTTTCAACAGTTGGAAAAAGTTGGCGGTGATTTTGCTCTGTTTCCCATTCGTAATCTGCGGCATCATACCTGCATTGCTGATAACCGACACTCCGTTTACATTCCTTGCCATACTCGGTCTAATGGGCTTAATGGGCATGACGATTAAAAACGCCATTGTGCTTGTAGACGAAATCGCGCGTCTTACCAATGTGGAAAAAATAGATCTGTACCCGGCGATTGTTCGCGCTACCGTATCTCGTGTGATGCCTGTTATCCTTGCATCGTTTACCACAATTGCAGGTATGATACCACTTGTCGGAGACCCGATGTATGGTTCTCTTGCAGTAACAATTATCGGTGGTCTGCTGATAGGCACTTTCGCCACATTGCTTTTGCTGCCCACTTTATACTCTGTTTTCTTCAAAGTTAAACGCTCATGAAAAATATCGCACTTTCCATATTATCCTTATTCTTGACAGCCTCTGCATCAGCCCTTGACCTTACGCTTGCCGACTGTCGAGAGATGGCACTGCTATCGAATGAAAATATGAGGATAGCCGAAAACAACGTTTCCGGGGCAGGTCTTGACCGTGCTGTGGCTCGCACACAATACCTTCCCAAATTATCAGGCAGTGCTACTGCATTCTACAGTGCTCCGGATTCGGAGTTGGGAAATATGATGACAATGCAGATTCGCGGTGCATATATGGCAGGCATAAATCTCACTCAGCCCATATTTACGGGTGGTAAAATAATAGCAGCCAATCGGATGGCATCGGTAGGTCAAGAAATATCCCGCCAGCAGTTGCGTGCGACAAGAATGGATGTCATTGCCGAAGCCGAAAAATCTTATTGGACCTATGTGGCAGTCCTGGCAAAGGTAGACATGACCGAGGCGTATCTCGCTATGATAGACTCAATCTATGACATGACCAATACATCGGTAGAACTTGGAATGACCAACCGCCAGTCGCTGCTTCGCGTGAATACGAAACGCAGCGAAATATTATACCGTTTAAATCAGGCAAAGGCAGGGGCAAACATCTGTCGTATGGCATTATGCCGCGTAATCGGCGTGAACGATACAGTGAGCATACATCCTACCGAATCTGTTATGGTCGACAGTATTTTGCCAATGATGAGTTTTGATGTGTCTAACCGCCCGGAAACTATGATTCTTGACAAGAACATTGCCATAAAACGTCATCAGGTGACTATGGCAAGGGCAGATTTTCTGCCCACCGTAGGTCTGCAACTCGGTTGGTCGGCTTATGGCAATATTAAGATGAAGGGATGGTCGCAAGACGAATCCGGGAATCCGGTTCCATATTCTTCGACCATTAACGACAATAGCTTCATGGGTGTGCTGTCAGTACAGATCCCTATTTTTCACTGGGGCGAAGGAATAAAGAAAGTTCGCAAGGCTAAATTGGAAGTCGAAAACGCCCGTCTCACCCTCGATCATAACAAACGCCTAATGCAACTTGAAGCACGACAGAACTATAGCAACCTTGTTACCGGTCTCGAACTGATACGCTCTGCCAACACCGCCATGGAAGAAGCCGACGAAAACCTGCGTATGATGCGCGAGCAATACGAGGTAGGGTTAAATACACTTACCGATCTGCTCGAAGCTCAGTCGCAATGGCAGGCGTCGTATTCCAACCTTATTGAAGCAAGGACTCAATACCGTATTTATCAAGTAGATTATCTGCGCTCTGTCGGTGAACTGGAATAGGTTTTCAAAAGCTTGGAAATAAGCATTCTCTCAACAACAGGCTCTGCTATTTTGAAATAAAAAGCATCTAAGATACTGTTACCCAATATTTGTTAAAGTCGGGGAACGGGTTCTTAGATGCTTTTTCACTGAAGGGATATTGATTTATAATGTTGACCGGGTTGGATATCACGGATTCTTTGCTAACTTTGCACAATCAAAATTGTAAACTAAATGAAACGTATATTTGCAAACATAGTAATGCTTTTAGGGATATTATTTCCCTGCATTAGTTATGCGGTCAACCCTACTGATGACCTGCTTACATCTCTTTTGGGAGAGATGCCGGAAAGATTGTCCCTTCGGACAGACACGTTGGAACAAACGCCACTTAACGGTGGTATGCGTTATAAAATTCGTTATTTTGTTGAACCCGGTAATACCGTTCTCGGCACTCCTGATGATTGGGGATATGCCTACCTTTTTATGCCTGACTTGTCAGAGGGGAAGAAAGCGCCGGCAATTGTAGCGATGCACCAAGACGATGTCTATTATCATATAGGAAAATCAGAACCTGCCGGATTGATGGGTGACAGTACGATGTGCTATGGAAAAGATTTATTTGAACGTGGCTACATTGTGATTTGTCCTGACAGATTCTGTCACGCGGATCGACGCAAAACCTGTCAGGATTGGGGGGATATTTCTGCTGAAGATTACGAGCGGGATTTCTTTACCGAACAAAAAAGAATAGGAGTGCTTCTTGCGGAAGGTCGCAATTCATGGGGTAAAGAAGCCTATGACTTTTCACGCGCAGTAGATGTGCTGGTGTCTTTACCGGAGGTCGATGTGGAAAAAATAGGAGCGATAGGCCACTCGGCAGGCGCAAACATTCTTCCATATTGTCTGTATTATGAGCCGCGTGTAAAGGCTGCCGTTGCCAACTGTGGGACATCGGAAGTAAATAGTTATTATGCATATAATCGACCCGGTACAGTCCCTGCTTCAATGGCTCTTCCCGGCAGTGTGAAATATGGTGTCGATACTCATAATTATATTGCAGCCATTGCTCCACGCGCTCTTTTTATCTCCGAGGGCGCACATCAATGGGGCAATGGAAAGCCCGATCCGGCGGATAAAAAATTTGCTGAAGATTTGGCTTTCTTCAAAGAATCTTATTTACAAAACGGCGGATCTGATATTGAAACAGTCTTGTTTGAGGAAAATGGAGGTCGACACTGCTTTCCTCCGCTTCTTAAAAAACAAGCTTATCAATGGCTTGACACTCATTTGAAATAGAAACTGTTATCATCTGCACCCTTTGATCGGAGGATAGTCGTGCCACTTCTTTTGTATTTTTGCCTTGGGTCGTGGACTAAATGGCAGCCCGGAAAACCATATAGAAAGGATTATAATAAATGAAAAGTATATACCCGATACTATTGATCTTATTTTTTCTGACGAATTGTATCAGCATGGCGAAAGGTCAGTCTGATACGCCACGTCGGGAGATTGTGATCATTACCGGAAAAGTAACCGACTATCAAGGTCTCCCAATGGATAGTTGCAGTGTTTGTTGGAAATCCCCCTCGTTTGGAAATGTAGTGGGGACTTTTACAGACAAGGAAGGGAATTATACGGTCTGTGTCCCGAAAGGGAAATATAAAAGTGTTGCCGCGATTAAAATGCCTTCTTATGCGTCAATTGCCATGCAGGAGGGGAAACTGAAAGAAGAAGACTATCGTTTGGAGTTTTGGGCATGGGACTTTGTAGCCGATAGAGACACGACATTAGACATCCGTTATCATCGAATGGAAGCATATGGGCTTAGGGCTTTCCGGATACCCGGGGCTGCACCGGCTTATCAGATTTATGTCAGACCTATAAGTTTGACACGTACGTTATCTTTGATGAAAACGGATGCGAAGGAGAGAGGGAAAGAGTGCCTTATGGCACCGCATCCTCAACATTTGTCAGTCAAAGTTTGGGTAAACAATGAAGAGGTTCCGGTCTTGATGAAACAAGAAATAAAGGAATATGTGAATGCAGATTCATATTGCAATGCATATTTACTTACTGTAGGCATTCCGCAGCATCCGAAAGAAAATTTACCTTACACTACTTTTAAGGTGGAGCTAAAAGACCTGGAGAACGGTGATCAAGGGGAAGGATTTTATTACATGGATAGAGAAGATTATGTAAAGTGACAGCTAATTCGCAGTTAGGAGCGCGTCCCTATGTCTTATGAGCCGTGGTTATGGTGTTGAAAAGTATATACCCGATACTATTGATCTTATTTTTTCTGACGAATTGTATCAGCATGGCGAAAGGTCAGTCTGAT
>CAMTMX010000103.1 GCA_947073495.1 uncultured Porphyromonadaceae bacterium | reverse complement strand
CAGAACGGAAGTTTCATCCTGCAACCTGTACATCCAGTGGAGTCATAGTAAGACACAATTGTAAAGTCAGCGGTCGGAGGGGCGATCATCTCTCCGGTGACGGTCATCATGGAGTCGGGAAACAGTATCTCCTTACCGATCCATTCCTCCACAGCCTTGGCATAGACATCCCTCGCCGATTTCTTGCAAGATGAAACCGACAGCACCGCGAGAGCAATGATTATCAGATATGGGAAAATCCGTTTCATGTTATGATGGAGTGGGTTCAAGTAGAATAATTATTCCAGTGTGAAATATCCGATATAGGAGCTTCCTTCTGATGAGATGGTGAGTTTATAGTCACCGATTGAGCCGTCGAATCCTATTTCACAAACCTGAGGTTGTGAGAACGTGACGATCCAATATCCGAACGGGCTATCTATCTGTTCGAGTTTGACAGTCCCGGAAGACAATGATTCAGGGACCGTCACGTTAAATGCGCCTGTTTCTACATAGCAGTCGATGACAATGCCTTTTGAGGGAACACGCAAATGTTTGTTAGGGTTGTCTTTCTTTACTTCAACGGGTATGTAGCCGGGTTGTGCGGAGTCGGGTTTCTCCGGTTCGGCTAATACAGGGAATGTCATGGTTGATACAACCGCCGCAATAATCAGTTTTTTGAATGAATTAAGTCTCATGATATTTGTGTTTTGTTTGTTGACAAAGTTAGATATGTTTTTTTGCTTCTACAATAGATATTTGTCGGCTAAGACTGTTTTAGCAGTTCTGCAATAATTATAGATATCGAGCGCAATTTCAGAATGATATATATGAATTTTGCAGAAAAATTTTTCTGCAAAATTGGCATATAAACAGTTTATTAATGCCGAGTTAGATAATTATTTTGCAGAAGATATTTATTTAGACTCTTTTGCATATATTTAATTAAATTAACAAAGCTGAATAGAAAAGTATATGGGGACTATAAATAATATTTGATTCATCTTTCGCTTGCGATAGTTGAAGGTTATAAGTTTAAAAGGTTAATTTCTAATTTGGGATAGGCATCAGGCTTCTTTAAGTATTATGTATAAATATAACCATTTAACCTCTTAACCTCCAAACTGGAGAAAATGAGATTTTGGCGAGACTTGGAGAAGGATGGTGGAGCGGAGGTGCCACTTTTGTAGGGGAGAACTGGAATTTTTATGGTGACCGTCAATCTTTTATCTCAGATATAAATGTGGAGTATGACGACCGATCGAAAGACAAATTTTCTACAGATACTGCAAACTGGAAATACAGTGTGGATGGACCGGTTGTTGAGGGAAGCTTCTTTCAAGGTGAAATATTTGATGCGCAAAAAAACACTCTCAGGAACAGGGTATGGAAACCGGCGGTTGAGATTTCAACAGGTTCTACAGTTAGCAGGTCAATAGGGGAGTGGAAAGGATTGGAGATGATTCCATCTTTCGGCGACAGGGTTATTGCAGTCGATACCCTTAGTGCAGTCTCAATGACAGAGCCGCGACCGGGAGTGTATGTTTATGATATGGGGCAAAACATGGCTGCAGTTCCGTCTGTTACTTTCAAAAATTTGAAACCCGGACAGGAGATTGCTTTGAGATATGCTGAGATGCTTTATCCGGATATGCCTCAATACGCATCAAACAAAGGTATGATAATGACAGAAAATCTCCGTGCTGCGATGTGCCGGGATATTTATAAGGCTTCCGGGGAGGAAACAGAAACTTATTCGCCACGATTCACTCTACATGGGTATCGTTATATAGAAGTGACCGGTATTGATGAGCCTCTTCCGCTGGACTATGTCAAAACTGTTCCTGTAAGTTCGATTCACAGGTTTAAAGCACATTATGAATGTTCTGATTCGCTTGTAAACCGCTTGTGGGAGAATATAAAGTGGTCTTCATTAAGCAACTTTATTTCCTTGCCGACAGACTGCCCTCAAAGAAACGAACGTCTTGGCTGGATGGGAGACATATCGGTTTTTGCTCCCACGGCAACCAAGATTGCCGATGTGTCAGCATTGTTGAAGCAGTACTTGAGGTCGGTAAGGGATTGCCAGACTCCGGATGGACGCTTCCCGGATGTTGCTCCTACAGGTTTCGGATTCGGTGGGCTGTTGTGGGGGAGTGCAGGAATAACTGTGCCCTGGGAACATTTCAAACAATATGGAGACTTATCCCTATTACAGGAACATTATCCTGCAATGAAGAGGTATATTGATTATATCCTTTCGGAAACAATAGAACCTGAAACAGGAATCATTGTGCAAAACAGGGCTTGGGGAGACCTTGCGGATTGGTTGAGTCCGGAGTATGACAAGACTGACAAATCTTTACTTTGGGAATGTTACTTCATTTATGATCTCGAAATAATGAGAGAAGTGGCGGCATTGTTGGGATTTGATGAAGATGCCTCAAGATATGACAAACTGCGCCGCGAACGTATAGATTTTTTCAAAATGACTTACATTGACCACACGTCAGAAAAGACAATATGGTCAGCGTTTGATAAGAATAGGGAAGGGGATGTTATCGATACTCAGGTGTCGTATGCACTTCCGATAGCTTTCGGAATATATGATAATGAAAAATTTATAAACAATTTCCTAAATACCGTATCAAGAGAGAATATTGCTGATGACAGCACTGTATGCCCGCCATATTCACTGATGACCGGTTTTATAGGTACGGCATGGATTATGGATGCCCTTTCAAAAACGGGTAATCCCGATATGGCATATAGACTGCTGACTTCCGTCAATTATCCATCATGGCTGTATCCTGTGACTCAAGGTGCGACCACGGTGTGGGAGAGGCTTAATTCATATACCCATAAAGATGGTTTTGGCAAGAACAATAGTATGAATTCGTTCAATCACTATTCTTTTGGGGCTGTCGGCAATTGGATGTTGACCCGTTCATTGGGAATAAATATCGACAGGGAAGGCAATTTGGAAATATTGCCTGAAGTTGATGGATCAGGCAATATTAAGTTCGCAAAAGGGTGGGTTGAAACTCCGAAAGGTAAAGTATTCAGCAGTTGGAAGGTGATGAATAATGAAGTTGTTTATGAAATCAATCTTCCAGAAAAGACAAGGGGAATACTCAAGGTTTCCGGTAAAGTCTATGATCTTCATCCCGGCAGCAATATAGTTGTTTCATCTGCTCAGCTACCAAAATAGCACACAATAGATGCTATCGGTTAATTGCTGCGGAAGCAGTAAGTCTGTCTTATATCCGGCTCTCTCTTTTACATTAAAAATAAAACTCCTCAACCTTACATTCGAAAGTTGAGGAGTTTTCTTTATCTTACCGGAATTAATTCATAAACCACTTCCTTTTCACGATATTGGCTGATTTTGCCATCACGCAAAAGACATAGGATAGCGAAGCAAAGTTGAGATTCCGTGAAATTACAGATTTTGAGTAATTCCTTATAGGTATACTTGCATCCGTAACACATTTTGTTTAGTAATGTTTTGCTGTTATTTATAATTGAATCCATATATTTCATGAGTTGTTTTCTATTTCCATAACTATTAAGCCATGTTATTTGTTCATTAGAGATATAAATTTTTTCAAAAAAATGTTTGTTTTTTCTCAATATGTCAGGCTTCATCCGGTTCCCCACGACATTTTTGAACAACCTTGTAAAATGCTGAGGATATTGAAATCCAAGTTCGTAGGAAATTTGGTTGATGCTTTTGTCAGGCAATAAAGCCTATCCTTAGTGAGTTCGATTATTTTGTTCTGGATATGCTCTTTTGCGGTCTTGCCTGTTTCTTTCTTTATCAGATCACCGAAGTATTCTTTTTCGTTCTGACTCGCTCGGATGAGCGCAGTCTATTTTGATTTCGTTCATACAGATACAATTTTATGTCTGCAAAATTAACAAATCAGGAGGCTAAAATACATACCATTTTCACTGATATATAAACCGCTTTCAATGATTTATTATAAAATCCGAAATAATGGTAGTTCAATCCGTAATTTGATTACTGTCTTTTTCAGAATTTAGCTGTAAATTTGCGACGTTGAAAGTAATCGAACAATCTCAAGTTAATCAATGACGACAATGTTGAAATAATTAAATCGCATCGACAGCGTTGTCGCCAGCCACTCATAGATAGAAAGATTTATTAAAGAAATAACAGAATGACAATGAAAAAAATAATCACATCGCTTATTGCAGGCGCAGTTGTCCTTACCGGTTGCGCTCAGAACAACACAGCAACAAACATGGAAAAACAAGAATTTCCGGTTATTACACTCGATTGAGAATGAAGAAAGTATCAATATTATTAGGCGGTGCATTGGTAGCAATGAACTCTCAGGCTCAGGTTATTGCCGATACCACACGCACCCATCATCTGAACGAGGTAGTAGTGACGGGCAGTAATGATGCAGTAGGCAAAAATTTGTTGCCTTATACAGTATCTATTGTTGGAGAGAAGCAACTTGAAGCCACCGGCAGCACTCAGCTTTTGAGTGCCGTGTCAGGGCTTGTGCCGAGCCTTTTTGTATCAGAGCGCAATATCTTCGGATTTGGAGTGAGCAATGGCGGTTCTGGCGGAATAAAAATCAGAGGTGTCGGAGGTTCTCCCACAAATGCCGTGTTGATGATGGTTGACGGTCAACCTCAGTTTGCCGGCATTTATTCCCACCATGTCGCCGATTTCTATGAAACGGAATATGTCGATCATGTGGAAGTCCTGCGCGGTCCGGCTTCGGTGCTTTATGGCTCCAATGCTATGGGAGGTGTAATAAATGTCATAACCAAAAATGCAAGCCAAAATGGAGTAAAGACAACATTGACTTCTCAATATGGCTCATATAACACTTGGCTTTCGTCGCTGACCAATACGACACGTTTCGGAAAATTCTCATCGCTTGTTTCATTAGGCTACGACCGTACTGACGGGTTGAAGAAAAATTTTGATTTCAAGCAAGGAAATCTGTATGCCAAGGTGGGATATGATTTCAGCGACAGTTGGAATGTGCGTGCCGATTACTCACTTATGCAGTTCATCGGCAACGATCCGATTTACCCTACATTGTCAAATCCGGAATCAACTGACATCTATCATCAGAATATTATCAGAGGTGAAGGTTCATTGACGGCGATAAACAGTTATGACAATACCAACGGTGCTGTGAGGGTTTATTACAGTTACGGCAATCACTTCGTGGATGATCCCCGTCACTTTCATAGTGTCGATGACCGTCTTGGCGTAATCGCATACCAAAATTTTCGTCCATGGATCGGCGCAAATGCTACTGTCGGATTTGATTTCGACCGTTATACCGGAAAAATCCCGATGTCAGGCGGCAATGCTCATACTGAAGGTTCTATGTCAACAATGGCAAGAAAGGGCATTGTCGAATATTCACCATATATAACGCTTGCCCAAAATCTATGGAACGACCGCATTGTACTCAATGCCGGACTGAGGATGGCAAACAGTGATATGTTTGACACACAATGGATACCGCAGGCGGGATTTGTGCTACATCCTTACGATGGATGGATGATTAAAGGTTCTATTGCCAAAGGCTATCGCAATCCGTCGTTCAGGGAGTTGTATCTATATCGAATGGCAAATCCTGATTTACAGCCGGAAAGTATGATGAACTATGAAGTGACGGTCGGTAAAAACTTCAACCGCTGGTTCAATATTGATGTTACCGCCTATTACAGTAAAGGTAGCGACATGATTCAGACTGTGGATATGAAGAACGTGAATACAGGAAGTTTCATCAATAAAGGCATTGAGGTTTCAGCGCGCAGCCATCCGCTTGGCTGTCTTCAATTATGGGCAACATATAGTTATCTTCACACATCCCTTGACAATCTGACAGCCGCCCCCAAAAATCAGTATTACCTTGGAGTCGGTTGGGATACCTTCCCGAAATTCCATGTCGATGCCGAGTTGAAAGGTGTCGGAGGTCTTTATGTAGCCGATGATATTCACAATCAAAACTATGCCACTGTCAATCTGCGGCTCTCATATCAGGTAATAAAGCAGTTGCAACTGTTTGTCAACCTCGACAATATAACCGATGCACGCTACGTCATCAACCGAGGCTATGAAATGCCCGGATTTACCGCAATGGGCGGATTTAAATTCAGCATATAATGATACCAACAGTAAGGGTTATAACAGTCAAATAAATTAAGAGCGGAGGCAGTGCCTTCGCTCTTAATTTATTTTGTTATGAAGTCGTTTGCTATTCGAGTGTCCCGTATTGCTCATCCGAGACCGGTTCAAGCCATATATTTTCAGTCTTTTCTCCGGGTACGGAGAAAGCCAGATGTGCGAACCATGAATCTTTAGCGGCTCCGTGCCAGTGCTTCACATTGGCTGGAATGTTGATTACTGTTCCGGGAAGAATCTCCACTGCAGGTTTCCCTTCTTCCTGATACCATCCACGACCTGCAACTCCGACAAGCATCTGACCTCCACCTTTTTCAGCCGAGTGGATATGCCAGTTATTTCTGCAGCCCGGCTCGAAAGTGACATTTGCAAATGGTATCTGATCGCTTGAAATCATGGCGAGATAGCTGTTCCCGATAAAATATTTCGCATAAGCCGTGTTGCGTTCGCCTATCGGGAAAATCATCTCGCGTTGGAAAGCGGCTTTTGCGTCATCGCTCTTGATGTCATCGTTCCATACATCTTTGGCAAGGCGGAACGCTGCCCATGCCTTAGGCCAGCCCGAGTAAAATGCGATATGGGTGATTATCTCGGCGGCTTCAGTGCGGGTGATACCGTTCTTTTTCGCCTCCTGAAGATGATATGTAAGCGAACTGTCGGTGATACCCTGAGCGATGAGTGATGTTATTGTAACAAGGCTGCGGTCTCTAAGAGAAAGAAGGTCGTTACGGCTCCATACCTCACCGAAAAGAATATCATCGTTGAGATGTGCGAATTCAGGGGCGAAGTCTCCGAGAGCGTCACGCCCCGCTGTCTGTACTATTTTCTGTTGTGCCATGACATTTAAATATAAGATGCTTAGAAATGAGATTAAAATGATTCTGTTCATAGTCATTGATTTTTATGTTTATTGAAGAATAAATCAATTCAGTCAGGTAGAATGTGCAGGCATCTGTATGATGTTTATTCAGTCATTATGGACCCCATAACTCCTTCATAAATTCAAAAATCTACCTGGCAAATCCTCTCAATTCCTGCGACAAATAAATTTTTATGAGCAATTCGAATGCCGCTATTGGATGAAATTATTGATTTGGTTCGCAGGGTTGAGCGGAGTCTGGTCAGATAATACCAATGATTTGACCATATGCAGCGTTCCCTGCTTATATTTTTTGAAGTGTTCTGAGGCGATATGCTTTTCGTAAGCCTCACTGTTTGCATAGGTTTCCAATATGGTTATCTTGCAGGGGTTATCCTTTTCACTGACGGCGTACATGGTCAGCACACCCGGCTCGGTTCGCAGAGAGATTTCGCCTACTTCAGCCGCATATTTCAGATACTCGTCACGATGTTGCGGGAAAACTTCGATTTTCGACAGACGCACGATTCCATCTGCCGACATCGGCTCTTTGACACACATCACCGGCTCCTTGTCCAAGTTGAGACATTTGCCGATTATTTCACCTGTTGCGATGTAGGAATATGTCGGAAATTCGAACAGTACAGGCTTCAACCGTGTATAGTCGAGATTGCCGTTATCATCGAGCACCTCAGGTGCCGCGTAAGTGTTAACGACAGAACAGACAAAATTGTCGAACCCTTCGGTTTCGTAGATATCTTCAACATTACATTCCATTGTCAGAGGGGAGGCATCTATCACAGGGGTGCCGTGTTCTCCCCAATGGTATCCGAATACATCTGATTTATCGATTGATGCTCCGCTCACGCCCCCCACATAATCGGCTTTCTGTAGAATCTCACGACTGACAAGGTTAACAGAGAGTCTGTTTGACCGTCGTATTCCTTGATTGGTATAATGGTTTTTGCTCATACTCACAAGTATGCGGTCGTGACCGATAATGCCGGTATGTCCGACTGTAAGCCAGTTCACCTTGCCATCGACTTCGGCTCCGATAATTGTGAGGGGTTTAGGATAGAGCGCTATCAAACTACCCATGTTCTTTTTTTCTGTTTCCATTATATTTGATTCATTGATTTTGATGTCTACATGGCTGCATGAATTTAATCCATACATTAAGAGCACAGAGAGAATAATTTTCCATCTGAGGTCTCCCGGCTTGAAACGGCTATTCTCATTGAGTGTACCGGTCAGGAAAGCACGTACCAGTGTATTCATATTGTTTTCTGTCTAATTTTACATCACAAAATTAGACAGTAAAGACGTCTTGAATGATTCAATTTCATAGGAATCCTTATCAAAAACATGGAAAGTTCCAAAAAAATCACATATTTTGTTTAACTTTGCATCTGATAATCAATATAATGTCAATGACTAAGATACTAAAAATCAATAAAACCTCAGATTACAGCAGGTATCATGGGCTGACTGACCGTCATCCACTGGTTACTATCATTGATTTTTCTGAAATTTCGCCTATACGTCACAGCCTTAACAGTTATTCGGTATATGGTGTCTTTGTTCAAGAGAATAATGACCTTGACCTTATTTACGGATGCGGCAGATATGATTATAAAAATGGCTCGCTAATATGTGTATCCCCCGGTCAGATTGGCGGAAAGGAAGACAATGGTGAAAAATCTTCTATCGGCGGATGGGCTTTGCTTTTTCATCCCGACCTGATACATGGTACACAGCTGGAAAAGGAAGTCAAAAACTATAGCTTCTTTGATTACAGCGTCAATGAAGCTCTTCACATGAACGAGATGGAACATCAGACCATCGTGTCAATATTTAAGAAAATCAGAATGGAAATAGAAAAACACCATGATGATTTTCAAGACGATATCCTGATAGGTTATATATCATTACTTCTTAAATATTGTCAACGGTTCTATCACAGGCAGTTTATTACACGTAAACTTGCAAATACAGATATTCTTTCAAAATTCGATAGCTATTTAAAAAATTATTTTGCCAGAAACATTCAATTGGATAAAGGTCTTCCGACTGTAACAATTTGCGCGGAACAACTTTGCCTGTCTCCAAATTATTTCAGTGATTTAATAAAAAAGATGACAGGTGAAAGTGCCAACCGCCATATCCGTCAGTTTATCGTGCGGCAGATTAAAAATGAACTTTCATCCGGATTGTCAATCGCGGAAGTTGCATATAAACTTGGTTTTGAATATCCGGCACATCTGAGCCGAATGTTTAAGAAAGAGACCGGCATCACTCCAACCGATTACATTCAATCGCGGAATAAGTAGATTGATGCTTATGATGAGGTAACCTTGGAATGATTCCGATACCGGGAATAAGCATTATGTTTTTATCCTGAAAGATCATACTTGTGTTGTCATACAATCTCGAAAGGTCTTGTTGATTGTTTATAATGGCTTGACAAGGAGCTGCGTTTAGCAGCTATCTTGGCTCGTTAGTAATAATTCATTCCTCTTTCTGTTCATCCAAACATTCATTCACCCATTCTCTAAGTCCTTCATCAATATCTTTCTGCGATGTTTCTTCTAAAATCACTATACCTTCTGATTTTTCGGAAGTGTCAATAGAGTTTAAGAATCTGTTGAGCATCCATATATTATATTCAGTAGGCACTCTACGGATAGAAGCATATAAAAAAGGAGCATAAGTATTATTATCAAATTTTTCCAAATAATGGACTACACGACCGGGATTGCCAAAGTTGAAATGTGGATGCCTTTCAAGCAATCTAAATAAAGGCTCAATTAAAGCATTATCCATTTCAGTTAAAACAGATTCTACCTCTTGCAAATCTTCTTCGGATTGAAGATTCATATTGTTGATTTTAGAAATAATCTCATTTACATTCATATTCCGTTTATCTTTATCAAGTTATTACTAATGGGATGCGAATAGCTGACCGTTAGGGCTGCTCATTCGCTTGTTAATCGCTTTTCAACTCTCCCATGTTACATAGTTAATTTTGCCTGTGCTATCAGTATTGACAACCACCAACATATCTGCAATTTCGCGTCCTATGCTATAATCCCATACAGCATAGTTTTCCTCGCCGGGATAGAAGCCGATGCGGACTAATTTCAAGGCAGAGAGTAACCTTTCTTCTTTGGGCTTGGAAGCATCTGTACTTGCCAAAACCTTATCTATTATAGAAGCATCCAATTCTTCAAGATGAAAATCCATATACTCCTTTACATCACCTCCATCTTCGTAATCTGAACGAATGGCAGCTTCTACATCTGCTTTATATTGTTTTAAGCCCTTGGTATAGTTTTCGTATTCAGCTACCCAATCATATTCCGGCACACCATCATAGAAATTCAAATCTAATTCTATCTGGTGACTGTCAATTGTAACCTTTACTTCATTTGTTTCTTGGGGAGAGTTGATTTCTACTTCTCCAAAATAAGTAATATCCTTTTTCATATTTAGTTATTTTTCATTCAAGCGATTAATGGTTTGCAGCTTGCCACTGTTAAGTGGCACAGGTGCTTGTTAGCAACTACATTAATAATAAGTCTTTTCCATTTCTACAACTTCATTTGCATTTTCATCCCAAAAGAGTGTTCCACATACTTCGCACTTTTCATTTGCCATATTGCTTTCCTCTTCAATCAACATGTCATAACATGCAAAATCTTTACAATTAGGGCAGGTTATGGAAATAACCACTCGACCTTGCTTTTGCTCTAAAGTTGATAACTTCCAAAAATCAGATTTTATAGACTTTAGTTTTTTGGCATCTTTTTTATAAGCCACCAATATGTTATAAGTGTCATTTTCTAAGTCAAGCAATACAACTCTTGCCCCAAGCTTTTCCAATTGCTTATCAAAATAGGATAACGCAAAGGGAATGAAATCACCTCGTTTGGGTTCTTCTATTTCTTGATTATATTTTTGATAAACTTCATCTTCGGATACAACCAATTGTACCCCCAACATTGATTGAAGTCTGTTGTTGAAGAAGTTATACAACATTCCTTGTCTATCTTCTCCACTCCAATCCACTATTAAGAGGAAATTTTTATCCACTAATTTATAGAACAGGCTTTCATCGTCTTTAATAGTCTGTACATTCATTTCCATAAGTTCTTTTTCTCCAAGAACTTTTGCGAGCATTGTTTTATAGTTCATATTTCTTATTTTTATTTGTTGCTAATGGCTTGGAAAGGAACGCCGTTTAGGAGTTATCTTTCCTTGTTATCAATTTTATATTCTTCATATTCAAGAAACGCAGTATCAACATCTCCTTCTAATAGGTAGTAGAAACAATCTTGTATCATATCAACCCATTTTATGATTTGCTTTTGCTGCTTTTGTGTAATAAAATCAGCTCCGTCAATCCACCTCCTACCTAAATGTCTTATGCT
>CAMTMX010000102.1 GCA_947073495.1 uncultured Porphyromonadaceae bacterium | reverse complement strand
CGTAAGGTTCACGGAAATGAACAATGAGAACCTTCATGAAGCTCAGGAAGTGATAAATTCACTTATCGAGAATCCCGATGTGGAAGTATTTATCACTCCTTATAAGAATCAATTTGAAAAATATACCTATGATATCAAGAAATTTGCTACAGCTGTAGTGGTTGTAGGCATAGCGATTCTTTTGATTGCTCTCTCAGGTCTGTTGGGCTACGTTTCGGATGAGGTGGAAAACAGATCAAAGGAAATAGCTATCAGGAAAGTTTCCGGGACATCGGAGTATAAAATATTGAAATTATTTTGTCGCGACATCGCCATTATTGCAATCCCGTCGTTGGTTATGGGTGCTATAATAGCAACGATAGTCGGCAAAGACTGGTTATCGCGCTTTTGCGACCGGGTGAGTCTGTCTCCCGTCATATCAGTTGTCTGTGTTATTGTTTTGTTGCTGCTTATCCTTTCAATGGTGGTGATAAACAGCCTGAAAATATCACGAAGCAACCCGGTGGAATATCTCCGGAACGAATGAATATAAACAAATAAACATAACAATTATGAAAATTGAAGTAAAAAACTTGGAAAAAGTGTTCCGTACAGACAGTGTTCAGACAATGGCTCTCAATAATGTCAGCCTGACAATAGAGGATGGTTCGTTTGTGGCAATTATGGGTCCGTCAGGATGCGGAAAGTCTACACTCCTCAATATACTCGGTCTGCTTGACAACCCCACAAAAGGTAATTATCTTTTAGATGGGGAAGAAGTCGGAAATCTTAAGGAACGAGAGAGGACATCATGGAGAAAGGGTAGAATCGGCTTTATTTTCCAATCGTTCAATCTCATTGAGGAGATGAATGTGAAAGACAATATCATGCTGCCTCTCAACAATCTCAATCTTTCTAAAGAGGAAAAGAACAAAAGGGTGGAAGAGGCAATGCGAAGAATGGGAATTTCTCATCGAAGCCGTCACTATCCCTCACAATTGTCAGGCGGTCAGCAGCAACGTGCAGCAATCGCAAGAGCGATAGTGTCGCGTCCAGGACTTATATTGGCTGACGAGCCGACCGGCAATCTTGATTCTACCAACGGCGCTGAAGTGATGGAAATACTCAACGAACTTCACAGGGATGGTGCTACCATAGTAATGGTGACACACTCTCATAAAGATGCCGCGCACGCCGACCGCATCATCAATCTGTTTGACGGACAGATTGTCGAAAATCTCAATAATCTTATGTAAGCATGATGCCTTATGTAGTACAATTATGTTTAAGATATTTACATCTGACTTGCGACGGAACATTGTCAAGATCTTGTGTCTGACAATCGGTCTTGCAATAGGCTTTGTCCTTGTCGCTAAAATATATTTTGAAAAGACCTACGATTCGTTTTTCCCGGATTCCGATAGAATTTATATGGTGACGGAAATGGCGGAGATAAATGGGGAATATAAGGAATTTAACCAGATACCGGGAGGAACTGCCCCGGCTCTGAAGCGGTATATTCCCCAGATTGAAGCAGCAACCAGATTCACATACTTTGTTCCCGATAGCAAGATAAAGCTTCATGATGACAGATCGTTCGATATAGAGGGAGTTTATCTTGCAGACAGTTGCTTGTTTGATGTCTTTAAGACAGACATTGTTGAAGGTGATTACAAGGCAGTCCTGTCATCTCAAGACGGTTGCATGATTCCAAGATCGCTCGCTGAGAAAATCGGAGGAGATGTTATGGGGATGAAATTCAGCGTGCCATCATATCATCCCACTTATGAGGCAACTATCATGGGAGTCTATGAAGACTTCCAGGAAAACACCACATTGCCAAGGGCAATCTTCATTGGGTTGCCCACCATTTCAAGATTCTATTATGACGGTTCGGATAACTTTGCGGGGAACGACCGCTATGTCGGGTATGTAAGACTTGCAAAAGACACAGATCCAAAATCATTACAATCGGGCATAAGAAAGATGCTTGAAGATAATTTGGACAAAGAGATGCTCGATCAATACAATTTCAATCATGGGTTAAGACCATTATTAGGTTCTTACACTTCGCAAGATGGCGTGAAAACCATGATTACTATGTTGTCATTGCTATCTGTGATTATTCTTCTAAGTGCGGGGATCAATTATCTGCTTGTCACTGTGGGACAGTTTAATTCCCGTGCAAAAGAAATGGCTGTGAGGAAATGCTACGGCACCGGGAATGCAAAACTCTTTATGATGGTGGTAGGGGAGAGCTTGGTTTATATGGTTGTTTCCCTTATGTTGGCGTTAATTCTCATATCAATATCATCAGGGCTATGTGAGGAATTGCTTGGCACATCAATTCAACAATTGTTTTCAGTCGGCAGGATATGGGCGGTTGAAGGTTTGGTTATCCTTGTTCTTTTGATTCTGACCGGAGTGATCCCCGCGTGGCTTTATTGTAAAACTCCTGTTTCCGTAGCTTTCAGAGGTAATCGTAAAAGCAAAAGAATATGGAAACTTGCTATGTTGTCTTTACAGTTTTTCTCGGCAGGATTGTTGTTATGTCTGTTGGCTCTCGTTGCACGTCAGTTTAAAATGATGTCAAATCTTGATTGGGGATTTGATTATGAAAATGTAGCTCAAATCAATGTGTCCGGATTAGATCCTAATGAGGCGAAACGGATATCCGATGGTTTGAAAAATTTGGGTATCGTGCAACATACCGCTTTTTCTGACCATGATTTCTTTAGCTACGGAGATGGAAATAATATATGGGTTGAGGAAACACAGGAAGAGATGATAAATGTGGCTGATCTATGTTACTCAAATCCGGAAATGATTGATGTGTTGGGACTGAGATTCACACAGGGTGGTAATTTTGTAGAAACAGCCGATTCCACTCTTCATCAGGTCATAGTAGAGGAACGAATGATCGATGTGTTCAAGAAGTTTTTCGGTAGTGATGATGATAATCTGATAGGGAAAACATTCAAAATCACAGGGCATGACATAATAGGTGATTACACAATCTGCGGAGTGATTGAAAATATGAGAAGGGGAGGTTTTGAGGATTCTTATGCCGACAAAAGAGCTGGTGTGATATTCCCGACCTCATCAAGTAGAGGCATTTTATTTATTAGATTTACAGAAATGACTGAATCTAATCTCAGGTCTGCTCAGGATGAGATTTCAAAACTCCTTCCGGACAAGGAACTCTATATTTCTCCAATGAAAACTTATATAGATTATAAGTTGATGAACATCCGGCGGTTCCAAAAATCTGTCATGGTTGTAGGTATAGCGATCTTGATTATAGCACTTTTAGGATTGATAGGATATACCTCCGATGAAGTCCAGCGTAGGGCGAAGGAGATAGCGATAAGAAAAGTTACCGGGACAACAGATCTCAAGATTATTAAATTGTTCTGTATTGATATTGTCAAGGTAGCTTTTCCATCGTTGTTGCTTGGCGGAGAAGCGGCATATATAGCCGGCAGGCATTGGCTTTCTCAATATACCGATCAGGTTTCCATGTCACCGATTGTGTTTGTATTATGTGTCATAGCTCTTTTGTTGTTGATTTCTTTTGTGGTGAGCCTTAACAGTTTGGGTGTGGCAAGAAGCAATCCCGTCAATCATCTCCGCAACGAATGACAGAATAACTTTAAAACCGTAGAGGTTGGGAGAATGTATCCGGAAGTTCTATGAAAATGATAATAGGCGCTACAGGTCCAAAAACTGTAGCGCCTATCGTATTTTGTGTGTTTTTAACACAAGGTAGGTATTTTGCTAAAAATACACTTTAAACCATCAATCTATCGTCATTTCCCGGGGAAAAGGGATTTGATCGAGCCGATGGATGAGAGGAGGGAAGAAGCTTCGTACGGCATGTAGACAGTTTTGTTGTCTTTGCCAGAGGTCATTTCCTTCAATGTTTCGATATATTTCATTGCAAGCATGTAGGTTGCAGGATCTGTTTTAGTAGCATCTACCGCTTTCGCCACCTTAAGAATTGCATCGGCTTCTGCCTGGGCATTAAGGATTATTGCCTGTGCTTCGCCCTCCGCACGTAATATCTCTGCCTGCTTGATTGCTTCAGCAGCGTTGATTCTTGATGCCTTTTCACCTTCGGAACGGAGAATGAGGGATTGTTTTTCCCCCTCCGCATTCAGGATCTCGGCGCGGCGGTTTCGTTCAGCCTGCATCTGTTTCTCCATAGCCACGCGCACACTTTCAGGAGGAGTGATGTCCTGAAGTTCGACACGATTGACCTTCACACCCCATTTGTTGGAAGCTTCGTCAAGAATGACCTGAAGTTTTGAATTGATAGTGTCGCGAGATGTCAGTGTTTCGTCAAGTTCGAGTTCGCCGATCACGTTACGAAGGGAAGTCTGTGTCAGTTTTTCGATTGCATTGGGAAGATTATCAATTTCATAGACAGCCTTTTTAGGATCTACGATTTGAAAATAGAGAAGAGCATTGATCTCTGTGGTGACGTTATCTCTGGTGATAACCTGTTGCGAGGGGAAATCGTATACCTGCTCTCTCAAGTCGATTTTATACGTAGACTGCATTCTTGCTATTGGTCTTCCGTTTATAGATCTTTCCACAGTGCGTTGATATATCATCTTCGGTCGATCTATGAAAGGGATAATAAAATTGATGCCGGGAGGCAAAACGCTGTGAAATCTTCCAAGGCGTTCAATCACTCGTGTTTCGCTTTGAGGAACCACCTTAACACCCGCTGTGATTATTACTATTGCAAGGATTACTATTACTCCTGCAAGAATCCAAGTTGTCATAATTTTATCAATTAATAGGTTTAACTTCAAGAATTATGGAATCATATCCGATGACCACCACTTCGGTGCCACGTTTTATTGTTTTAGGTTCTCCGGTTGACTTCACTTGCCAGTTGTCTCCGTCAATTCTTGCCCTGCCAAGTCTTTCAGGTGTGATTTCTTCAGAGATTATTGCTTTCCTGCCAAGGAGAGCATCCATCCCCGTCCTTGCTTTCTTCCCTTTTTTATCAACAGAAAGAGCATGCCATTTTTGAAAAAGAGGCACGAGTAGAATATACGCTGCAATAGAAGCAATGGATGTGATGATTATTTGCCAAAGGACAGTCAATCCGCATAATGACCCGATTATTCCCGCAATGCACCCCACTGCAAGACATAAAGCCCACATCATTTGTGTCAACACCTCAATAATCAGCAGCACTCCAATAATTATAAGCCATATCACCCAAGTATCCATAGTTATAAAAATTTGAAAATGATTATGCAAAAATAATAAAAAGACATTAAATCACAATTTCCAGGTGCAAAAAAAAGTCGCCTTGCGTTTGCAAGACGACTTTCCATAAAAATTGTCGATCAACTTTAGTTAGGTGAAGTTGAGGATATAGATTAATTGTTTTCGGGACGGAGACCGCGAACGGTTGCTCCTGCCTGCCACATTTCGCTTTCGCGGAGAGCCTTCAGTTCTGCCTCAAGACCTTCGCGGTAGCCGGGCTTGGAGTTGGAGTCGATTGAGTTCTGAGCTTCCTGTCCGCATGCTACGCTTGCATAAAGTTTCTCTACAACGGGTTTGATGGCATCGTGGAAAGGTCCCATCCAGTCGAGGGCGCCACGCTGTGCTGTCGTAGAGCAGTTTGCATACATCCAGTCCATACCTTTTGCAGCGAACAGAGGCATGAGAGACTGGGTGAGTTCTTCAACTGTTTCATTAAATGCCTCAGAAGGAGTGTGACCGTTTTCACGGAGCACTTCATATTGAGCAAGGAGAAGACCCTGGATTGCGCCCATGAGAGAGCCGCGTTCACCTGTAAGGTCGCTGTATGCCTCACGCTTGAAAGTGGTTTCAAAAATATAACCGGACCCGATGCCTATGGCAAGGGCGAGTGTACGGTCAAGAGCTTTGCCGGTATAGTCCTGTTCGATAGCGTAGCTTGAGTTCAAGCCGCGTCCTTCGAGAAACATTGTACGGAGCGATGTGCCGGAACCTTTGGGTGCTACAAGGATAACATCGACATCCTTCGGAGGTACCACTCCCGTGCGGTCAGGCCATGCAATGGCAAAACCGTGTGAGAAGTAGAGCGCTTTGCCCGCTGTAAGGTGCTCCTTTATGGTAGGCCATACAGAGATCACTGCGGCATCAGAGAGAAGACACATTATGATTGTGCCTTTCGCACAAGCCTCTTCAATAGAAAAAAGAGTTTCTCCGGGAACCCATCCGTCTGCGACAGCCTTGTCATATGTTTTGCCCTCGCGCTGACCAACGATCACATTGAAACCGTTGTCGCGGAGATTAAGGCTCTGACCGGGACCCTGAACGCCATAGCCGATTACTGCGATTGTTTCATCCTTAAGAATTTCGCGGGCTTTTTCCAAAGGAAATTCCTCACGAGTGACAACTGTTTCCTCTACGTTGCCGAATTTAAGTTTTGCCATAATTTCAATTATTTATTTATGGATCATTATGTTTTATCTGATTTGCCACTTGATCTCATTCAAGAGATTTCCTGCGTTTTTCCTGATGTTCAAGAAAAGCGTCGACATACTCTACCGGCGCCTTGGTCACGGCAATTCTTCCGGAACGGACAAACTGGCGGAGTCCAAGCGGGTTGAGCTTGTCAAATAGTGCCTTCACTTCATCAGTGTGACCGGTCTTTTCAAAGATAGTATATTCCGGCTGGATCTCAAGCACTCTCGCTCCATGTTCACGAATTATATGTTCTATTTCATTTGATTCAAGAACCGATGCTGTCGGAACTTTATACAGAGCCACTTCCTGAAACACTATTTCATCGTCAGTGTGAAGGAACGCGCGGAGAACATCTATTCTTTTTTCTATCTGCTTGACCACATGCTCCATCATGGCGCGATCACTCTTGCAAGTGATTGTGAACTTATGGACGCCCGGAATAGAACATGCACTTACAGTCAAACTTTCGATATTTAGACAGCGCCTGCTGAAAACCATTGAAATCTGATGAAGAAGGCTCACCTGATTTTCTGTAAATACAGTGATTGTGAAAAGTTGATTTTCCATATCTTTATGTGAGCTTAAACCGGTTTGTAATATTCAGTGGAGTTCAGAAGTATTTCATCAACGCCGTGACCGCCCGGAGTCATCGGGAAAATCATACCCATTTCCTCAATATTCACATTGAGAATATATGCTCCGTTGTGATTCTTCATCCTCTCGATGGCAGCGTCAAGATTATCTCTGTGAGCGACATCCTCTCCGGAAATGCCATATGCATTTGCGAGCGCTATGAAGTTCGGATTTGTCATCGGGGTGGCGCTGTAACGGCTATTGAAGAATAATTCCTGCCATTGACGCACATTGCCGAGATAATTATTATTTAGTAATACAATTTTTACCCCGATATTATATTCCATGATCATCCCGAGCTCTTCTACAGTCATCTGAAGACCTCCGTCGCCTACAAAAAGTACGACTTCCCTATCGGGGACAGCAATTTTTGCGCCGATAGATGCCGGAAGCCCGAATCCCATGGTGCCGAGCCCTCCCGAAGTTATACAACTCCTTGGCGATGTGAAATTAAAATATCTAACAGAGAACATCTGATTCTGACCGACGTCTGTCACAAGGACTGCATCATGGTTGAAAGCTTTACTGACTTTGTTTACAACTTCACCCATGTGCATCTTCCCATCCTCATTGTCAGGATAGAGCTCAAGCTTTTTCACTCTGTCGTATTCCACCTTATTATGACGGTCGAACGAGCTGACCCAGGCTTCATGCTTTTGCCTGTTTACAAATGGTAAAAGTGCAGATAGGGCGGTCTTTGCATCACCATGAATATGGATGTGGCTGCCCACAGTCTTGTTGAACTCACTTGCGTCAATATCGATATGGATTATTTTTGCATCGGGAGCATATTTCTTAGTGTCGCCTGTGACGCGGTCATCAAATCTCATGCCGACAGCAAGAATCACATCAGCCTTGTTTGTATTGATATTGGGCCCCAGGTTTCCATGCATGCCGAGAAGTCCCTTGTTGAGGTGATGGCATGACGGTATTGTAGACAGACCATGTATGGTGCAGGCAACCGGGATATCCGCTTTCTCTGCAAGCTCAATGAGCTCATTGCTTGCATTAGAGATAGTGACGCCATGTCCGGAAAGGATCATCGGGCGTTCCGCATTATTCAGCAATTCCGCGGCAGCCTCTATTTGCGATTCCTTGATATCAGGATTCGGATCGTAGCTACGGATAAAGTTGCAATATGCATGTTTATATTCAGCCAATCCGACCTGTGCATCTTTCGCTATATCAATTACCACCGGCCCCGGTCTGCCGGAATTGGCAATATAGAACGCTTTTGCGATTGCCGGAGCGATATCTTCAGCTTTTTTTACGAGAGTAGACCATTTTGTGACAGGAAGTGTGACACTTACAACATCCGATTCCTGAAAAGCATCTTTCCCAAGTAATGAAGATGGAACCTGACCTGTGATCGCAACTATGGGGGTGCTGTCCATAAGGGCGTCATTCAAACCTGTGATCAGGTTCATCGCTCCGGGACCTGAGGTTGCTATCACAACACCGGTCTTTCCTGAAGCGCGTGCGAACCCTTCGGCGGCATGAATCGCCCCTTGTTCATGGCGGGCAAGATAATGACGTATTTTGTCGGAATAATCATATAAACTGTCATAGACAGGCATTATCTGACCTCCGGGGTATCCGAAAACTTTGTCCACACCCTGATCAATCAAGGCGCGCATCAATATTTCGGAGCCTTTAATTTTATTGCTCATAATTGAATTTGTTTCTAAATCAGATTTCTCCACGTACTCCACCTTTGTCAGCAGACTGAACCAACGATGCATATGCGCGGAGCGCTTTGCTGACATGGCGACCACGACCTCTCGGTGTAAACGCTTCTCTGCCGTATGCCGACTCTTCGGCTCGCCGGGCAGCCAGTTCTTCATCAGAAAGTCGGACGTTGATGGTGCGTTCGGGAATATTGATGTCGATTATATCTCCGTCGCGGACAAGGGCGATATCTCCTCCGGCGGCAGCTTCGGGAGATATATGTCCGATTGAGAGACCTGATGTGCCTCCGGAGAATCTTCCGTCAGTGATAAGCGCACATTCTTTGCCGAGATGCTTGCTCTTAATGTAGCTTGTGGGGTAAAGCATTTCCTGCATACCCGGACCTCCCTTGGGCCCCTCAAACGTGATAACCACAACATCCCCGCTTTTAACTTTGTCTTTAAGGATGCCGTCGACCGCCTCTTCCTGACTGTGGAAAACTTTGGCAGGACCGGAGAAGATAAAAATGCTTTCATCTACACCGGCTGTTTTCACCACACATCCATCTTTTGCGATGTTCCCTTTTAACACGGCAAGCCCACCGTCTTTCACGTATGCATGTTCAAAATCGCGGATACATCCTTCTGCGCGGTCAGAATCAAGAGTTCTGAACCGGTTGTCCTGGCTTCCCATCACAGTAGTGTGGACATGTCCCGGTGCGGAATGCCACAGATTGCTTGCCTCTTGACAGAATTCGCTCCCTTCAATAGCATATTTTTCAATCGCCTCACCAAGGGTCATGCCGTCAACTCGATTTACCGACGTGTCGATGAGGCCTTTATCGGAAAGCTGTTTCATGATAGACATGATGCCGCCGGCGCGGTTTACATCTTCTATATGATATTTATTCGTGTTGGGCGCCACTTTACAAAGCACAGGAGATTTACGTGACAATTTGTCGATGTCTTCCATTTTGAAATCCGCTCCCGCTTCATTTGCTATGGCAAGAAGATGAAGAACCGTGTTTGTGCTTCCACCCATGGCGATGTCGAGAGCCATTGCGTTGAGCATCGCGGCTCTTGTGGCAATGGAGCGGGGGAGCACGCTTTCATCTCCGTCCATATAATATGCATAGGTGTTTTTTACAATCTGCCTTGCAGCCTTCTTGAAAAGCTCGACACGGTTGGCATGAGTGGAAAGTATTGTCCCGTTACCCGGCAACGCAAGCCCGATAGCCTCATTGAGAGAGTTCATAGAATTTGCAGTAAACATTCCTGAACAGGATCCGCAGGTGGGGCATCCTTCCTTCTCGAGTTTTTCTACAAACTCATCGTCTACAGAAGAATCCGCAGAATCAATCATAATGTCGATGAGATCAAGTTTCCGTCCGTTCAGATCTCCCGCCTCCATAGGACCACCGGATACAAAGATGGCAGGTATATTCAGTCTCATCGCCGCCATGAGCATACCGGGAGTGATCTTATCACAATTGCTTATGCAAACCATGGCGTCAGCTTTATGAGCGTTGACCATATATTCCACAGAATCGGCAATCAGATCGCGTGATGGAAGCGAATATAGCATCCCGTCATGACCCATAGCAATACCGTCGTCAATTGCGATAGTATTGAATTCAGCTGCAAAACATCCTTGCTTTTCTATCTCATTTTTGACAATCTGGCCGATTTCATGAAGATGAGTGTGCCCCGGTACAAACTGAGTGAATGAATTCACGACAGCTATGATAGGCTTGCCCATTTGTTCTTCTTTCATGCCGTTTGCACGCCAGAGTGCTCGCGCACCTGCCATTCTTCTACCAAATGTGCTGGCGTAACTTCTGAGCTGATTAACCATAATTAATTTACCTGTAGAATGTGACACGCAAAAATTAAAAAGGCATATACGTGTCATTATGTCACAATATGAAATTTTGACAAAATTATGCAACTTTTTTCATATTCGCAAATTGTTTTGGATATTTTTTATGTTTTTGTGGTAAAATACATACATTTACTATTAAATGTGTCGATGTTGATATAATTATGCAGCAATAAAATAAGTCGACGCATCACTGCGCCGACCTCAAAAATGCATAATTATTTAATGAATAAATTAGGTAATATGAGAATAGTGACGGCATTACATAAGATGTATGCCGGCCTTTTTACAGATCTCTATTTGTTCTTCCGGCCATATCGAAGCCTGCACTTCTCCAATATGAGCTTTTTGCAGAAGGAACATACAAAGTCGGCTCTGTCCGATTCCTCCACCAATGGAATAGGGTAGTTCATTGTTGAGAAGACGTTTGTGGAAATTTAATTCTGCGCGTTCGGTGCATCCTCGTTGTTCAAGTTGCTTGCCAAGAGATTCCGGACTGACGCGAATACCCATGGAGGAAAGTTCAATTGACCTTCCGAGAACGGAATCCCATACCAATATGTCGCCGTTGAGCCCTTGGTATCCTTCTTCATTTTCTGAAATCCAATCGTCATAGTCAGGAGCGCGTCCGTCGTGCGGTTTGCCATCTCCGAGTGGTGCGCCTATACCTATAAGGAAGACTGCTCCATATTTTTTTGTGATTTCTGATTCTCTTTCGGAGGCGGACATGTCTGGATACATCTTGCGTAATTCTTCACTGTGGATGAAGGTGATTTCTTCCGGGAGCCGAGGTGTGATGTGTGGAAATCTTTCAAACACCTTGTGTTCGGTTTCCCTCATTGCCTGGTAAATTTTTTTAACTGTTTCTTTAAGGTAGCAAAGATTTCTGTCTTCTTCGCGGATAGTCTTTTCCCAGTCCCATTGGTCGACATACATAGAATGCAAGTTGTCGAGATCTTCGTCTGCCCGGATGGCATTCATATCTGTATAAAGACCATAACCCGGG
>CAMTMX010000101.1 GCA_947073495.1 uncultured Porphyromonadaceae bacterium | reverse complement strand
AAAAGGGTCGACTCCTGCAAATGGAATCGACCCTAATTTTGTCTTGCCCTAAAAATTTTTATCGGACAGCAATAATTTTTAATAAAGAGACTTAAAAAATGCATTACAGCCCCCATAGATTCCATTCTTTCATGCAACGGGCGCGATCGGTTGAAGCGCACCTGTTTGATAAGAGAGTTGTCATTGTCATATGTCTTAGGGTCGGGACATTTCAACGCCAGTGTAGAGTTTTTGCGACACAACATTTCAAACATCTCTTTTTCAAAATCAGATCCATCCGTCTCAACCGGGAATTCATGGCTTTCGATTATGGACTCGCCTGTTGTTACATCCTCATAAATATGTATGTAGAAATGATTGAACACTCCGTCGCAGAAATCAGAGTGCTCGGTGAATGCCGGTATCATATACATTTTACCGGGTGACATCCGATAGTCTTTCCCATCAATCCTGACTATGCCCTCACCTTCTGTGACATAATATATCCTTGTAAATGGACTGTTGATATTTTCAAAATTCCAATCCGAGTCGTGGAAAGCATGTCCGACATTGAGAATTAAAAAATTATTTATGTTCATATGGTTTATTGTCAGGATTATATATTCGTAGTTGTTGAAATAAACTTTAAGGAGAGAGACTTTTTTATAAGACCGTAACTTTTCGATGTGGTGAAAATGTGCTATTTATTGATTATATAATAATAGCCCCGGTATTTATATATGATTAATTTTGCAAAAAAAGTTTAATTCATCCATCGTTAAACAATACAACCAAGCATGAGACATTTACAATACTTATTGGTTGCCGTCGCGGCAATGCCGTTCTGTGGAATGGCACAGGACTATCAAGTGAAAGTATCCGAAGCAAACGAACCGATGATGACCGGAAAATATGAGGCGACCTGGGAATCTCTTTCACAATATGAAGTGCCGGAATGGTTTCGTGATGCCAAATTCGGTATCTGGGCGCATTGGGGACCACAGTGTGTGGAAGGAAGCGGAGACTGGATGGCACGTTCGCTTTACATAGAAGGATCGCGGGAATATAAACATCATGTCGAAAACTACGGGCATCCTTCCGAGTTTGGATTTAAAGATATCCTTCCCTTATTCAAAGCGGAGAAGTGGGATCCGGATTATCTTGTAGGTCTTTATAAGAAGATTGGGGCAAAGTACTTTTTTGTATTGGGCAACCATCATGACAACTATGATCTTTGGGACAGCAAATATCAGGAATGGAATTCCCAAAATATCGGACCGGAAAAGGATATCCTTGCCGGGTGGGCGGAAGCGTGCAGGAAGCATGACATCCCTTTTGGAATAAGCCTCCATGCCGACCACGCGTGGAGTTGGTATGAGCCGTCAAGAAGATATGACCGCAACGGAGACAAGGCAGGGGTCCCTTATGACGGGCGTCTGACAAAGGATGATGGCAAAGGGAAATGGTGGGAAGGACTGGATCCTCAGAAGCTTTATGCTCAGGATCATCCTGAAAGCTATGGGTCGTGGAGCGACGGCATGATTCACAGGCAATGGGCGTGGGGCAACGGGGTTGCGTTGCCGAGTGCAGAGTATTGCACCAATTTCTATGACCGCACGCTTGATGTGATCAACAGGTATAATCCGGATCTTCTTTATTTTGACGTGACAGGCGTTCCGTTTTATCCTGTGAGCGATGCAGGCTTGAAAATTGCCGCCCATTTCTACAATCACAATCTGGCTTCTAAAAAGGATGGTTTTTCGGCAGTCATGTTCGGAAAGATTCTGACAGAAGAACAGAAATCGGCACTTGTCTGGGATGTGGAGCGCGGAGCACCCAATAAGATAAATGACCAACCGTGGCAGACATGTACCTGTATAGGGGGATGGCATTATAATGATGAGATTTATAGGAACGGGTGGTATAAGTCGGCGGCGCAGGTGATAAAGATGCTTGCGGATGTAGTAAGTAAAAACGGAAATCTTCTTTTGAGTATCCCGCTGCGTGCGGACGGCACATTTGACGAGAAAGAGGAAGAGATTATAAACGGGATAGGGGAGTGGATGTCGGTCAATGGTGAGGCTATCTATTCCACCCGTCCTTGGCATATATTCGGAGAGGGTCCGATAGCTGATTCCGATATAAAACTCAATGCCCAGGGATTTAACGAGGGTGCATATACAGGAGCCACTTCAAAGGAGATACGTTTCACACGTACTTCAAAACATCTTTATGCAATCTCCCTGGCATGGCCTGAAGACGGAATGATCACAGTCAAGTCTCTTTCGGAAGGGTCGGAACTTTATGATAAAAAAATAAGAAGTGTAGAACTTCTGGGATATGGGAAAGTGAAATTCACTCGCGATTCCGACGGTCTTAAAGTTATGCTTCCGGCAACAGCACCAGAATCTGTAGCACCTGTGTTGCGTATAAGATAACCCGGTAGAATAAAGGATATCAGGTCTATTGGGAGTCCCGGTTCATCAGGCTATTATTCTGCGATGTATCCGTAAAATTTGAAACGGTGAATTTCTGTGTATCCGTAAAATTTAAATTGCGTTCAATTGATACTCTTGTTTATTCAACTTTCGCTTACGAAAAGTTGAATCCAAATTAAAAAGATCGCAACTGATTGAAGTATACATCAGTTGCGATCTTTTTTGTTTGAGGAATATAGCGAGGAGACAGTTTAAGGATGATCAACCTTTATTTACATGTCAGTGTACTCAGTATGGTGGCAGTATATTCCTATGAGTACGTATGATCATATGGAAAGAAAGAGGGTTTCAAGCCAGATCACCGCTATGCCGGCAATGTAGCCGATGAAAGCAAGCCACGTGATTTTTTTCAGATACCACATGAAAGGTATTTTTTCAATACCCATAGCCACGACACCGGCAGCGGAACCAATAATCAACATGCTGCCTCCCACACCCGCACAGAATGTAAGAAGATGCCAGAACAGCCCGTCTTCAATAAAGAGCGATGTATATGCGGGATCCGCCGATGCTGCAATCATAGCGTCGTTTGCCACCGGATACATTTCCATACATGCCGCCACAAGAGGTACGTTGTCTACTATGGAAGATAGCACACCTATAATTCCGTTGATTGCATATACATTATGGAATGTGTCGTTGAGCCATCCGGCAAGTTCACCTAAAATACCCGCCTGGCTAAGAGCGGCTACAGCCATGAGGATGCCGAGGAAAAATAGAATGGTCGACATGTCGATGTTGCGCATCACCTGAGATATCCTTCCCTCTATCTTGCCGTCAAGTTTATAATGACGCACGAGGATTTCCGTTAAAAGCCAAAGTACTCCGAGAGACAATAATATTCCCATGTATGGGGCGAGGTGAGTGGTGGCTTTGAATACCGGAACGAAAAGAAGACCTGCGATTCCGCATATAAGTATGGCTTTGGAAAGCTTTGGATGTTCTTTCGACATGTCATAACCGATGCGGGTGTCTTGACTGTTGCGGGGTTCCATGGGGGCGGCAGGAATCATTCGGCTTGCAATAAACACAGGAACAATTACTGATACCAACGAGGGGATAAGAAGATTTACGATAAGGTCGACTGATGAGACGTAGTTCTTCATCCAGAGCATGATCGTGGTGATATCCCCGATAGGAGACCATGCCCCTCCGGCGTTAGCCGCGAGCACGATAATACATGCAAAGATCCATCGTTCCTTCTGGTCGCTCAGCATTCGGCGGAGCATCATAACCATGATGATGGTAGTGGTCATGTTGTCAAGCACAGCCGAAAGGAAGAACGCCACAAAGGCGAGAATCCACATCAGGCTACGCTTGTTGGAGGCGTGGATCTTATCAATCAGGATTTTGAATCCTCCATATCGGTCGATAAGTTCAACAATGGTCATTGCGCCTATCAAGAAGACAACAATTTCACAAGTGTCGCCCAACGCCTCGACCATCTCGGTGGAGATGTTGGGATCGTGGCTGCATAGAGAATAGACAGCCCATAACAGGGCGCACATAATTAATGCGAACGTGGCCTTGTTCACGCTAAGTAGGTGTTCGGAGGCTATAAGTATATAACCGACGATGAAGATGATTAGTAGTGTGGTAATCATGGGGTTGAAAAAAAGGTATTATGGTTTAATTGATATAGATGTCGGAGATGCTTCACAGCTATTATCATACCGCTGCAAAATTCACCGCGAAATTAATTAAATAATTCAACTCATGCAAGTTGAATCCGATCGAATTTTGCGTATAATCAAGAATCTTTTATGAGCTGTTAAGGGTAAAGTCAGACACCTTCCCACAAAAAATGTAAATGCAGGGGGCTTAACCCGTAATTATGCTTTTGCCAAAATGAAAAGCGGGCGATAGGTTAGTGTGGAAGGAGTTACGGAAAGAAGTTCCCCTATAGAAAGAGAGGAATGGGTGGAACCTCCCACTCCGGTGTGACGGAGATGCAGGAGAGTTTCACGGGAAGATGTGAAATTAATTGAGAATGCCTCTTGCGCCAAGTTGAATTCCTTGAAGTATTTCTTTAGAAAGATTTCAAATTCTTCAAAGGGGCGATATATGAGTCCGAATGGTGCGATATTTTTCAATTCGGATAGATTTCCCGGAAGGAATGTGGAGCATAAAAGTATCCCGCCGGGTTTTAGCAGTTTTGCTGCATTCTTGAAAAACATATCAGGGTTGGAGAACCATTGAATTGCCGATGCCGAAACTATCGCATCCATAGATTTTGGATTGTTGTTAGCCTCGCTATCTATCCAATTTTCTGCATCTGCTATTATATAATCTTCGATCGGGGCGACATTGAAATGATCGAGTTCGTAGAGGTCTACGAAGGTTATATGCTTGGGACTACATTTCTCTGCGATCATTTTAGTAAAGAGACCGGTGCCGGGACCTATTTCCACTATCTTGTCAAGACTACGTGGAGGACAAAGACTCGTAAGCATTTCCGCTATTTTGCGTTGAGCGGATGCCTGCGTGTCGTATGTAGGCATCGCTTTTTTGAAACGGTCTCCGATCTTTCTCTCTGACGGAAGAACACCTTTTATGATTGGGAAAAGATCCACATAATGGGGAGAGTTCAGGGTTATAACCTCGGGATGGTAAGGATTATTTTGCCATGCCTTGATTTGTGACTGATAGGGGAATATATGGTCTTCGGTAGATGCATATACCCGATGCCAGCGCAGAGATCCGGCTTTATAATGCGAAAGTCTCCCTTCGTCAAGGATAAAGTCGAGTTCGGATCGAAGCGAATCTACATCAGAGCAACATGAATCAAGACTCTCTTTGATTGATTCATATTGTTTGCCAGCCATCCTTCGTCTGAATTTTGTGAGATTACGGTCTGAGAGGGAGGAGGCGGTTCCTTCGAATATGGCGGCAGGGATCCCGAATTTATCATGCGCGGGGAACTCGGTGCCGTTGATTGCAACAGCCAAAGAGACCTGATCATTTGTCAAAACCTGCGAGGCTACATATACTCCCATCGACCATGCAAAAACAGAAACGGTGGAGTAGTTGTCAAGTATGTTTGCTTGAAATGAAAGATCGGAATATCCTGACACAACAGCCACGTCCCATCCCTCATGAGATACGTGGGAATAGAAATGTGAGTCGGTCGACCATCCTGCAAAGATAAGGATCAAGCGAGGGGATCCGGATTTATGTAGCCATTCGATCTTCATATTTTAATTTCCTTCAAGATTTTGAACACCGGGTTCAGTTGCTCTATATTCATGTCCGCTCCTAACGAAAAACGGATCCGTTCACCTCCCGGTGGGACAGTCGGTCTGCGTATCGGAAGGGCAATAATCCCTCTTTCCCTCATCTTTGCTGCTATGGCGAGTGCTTTTTCCGCATTTCCTGTGAGATATGGAATTATTTGGGAAGATGACCCCGTCGGTTTGCCTGAGATTTTTTCAAGTCTGTCGGAAAACTCTTTTGAGAGTGCTTCAAGACGAAGACGTGCATCGGTCATATTGACTATTTTTTCAGTCATAAGAATGCTCCAGGCAATGTTTACCGGAGGGAGAGCGGTGGAGAATATGAATGGGCGTGCGCAGTTGATTAATAGGGATTTTATTTCGGAAGAACAAACGGTGAAAGCTCCCGCAGAAGCGGCGGCTTTTCCGAATGTGCCTATAAGGATATCTATGTCGTTGATAAGATCGAGTTCTTCGGCAACACCAAGTCCCTTGGGACCACGGACTCCGAATGCGTGAGCCTCGTCGACGTAAAGAAGAATTTCGGGATATTCCTTCTTCAGTGCCACAACCTCATTTAATGGTGCAATGTCGCCATCCATGCTATAGATCGACTCGACAACGATCACAATCCTTTCATATCTCGAAGATTCTTTTTCTATGATCTTCCTTAGCTTTAGGATATCATTGTGAGGGAAACGTTTGAATTCACTCCCTGAAATACGCAACCCGTCAACTATTGATGCATGTATGAGTTTGTCGCATACGAATAATGTTGATGGGAGAGAGAGGGCTCCTATACAACCCACATTGGCGTGATAGCCGGAATTGAAGAGGAGCGCGGGTTTGCCATAGAGACTTTCAAGATATTCTTCAAGATCGTTATGATGCTTCTGCTTGAGTGAAAGGAGTCTGGATGCTGAAGATGAAAATGCGGCGTCGGAGAAGCGGTCTAAAAATTCCTCACGAAATTCCTCGCAACGGGAGCCTAACGACAGGTAGTCGTTAGACGACAGGTCTATAATGCCGCTCTCAGGAATCTCCGGAATATGCCGGAGACGGTGTTCCTTTTCGAGGGATGACAATATTTCAGTTATTCCTGACATGGCATCTCTTTTACCAATTTTATCAGTGCATCGCAGAGTTCTTCAACCTGTTGGTCAGTGACAGCCATGTAGGGTGGCATGATATAACAGTTGTGTCCGAAGGGTCTTATCCATACTCCCTCTTTCACACAACGTTTCTGGAATTCACCGCAATCCACATATTGATCAACCTCTATAACGCCGATCCCGCCAAGCACTCTTACGTCTCTTACATTGGGTAGTTGACGTGCCGGCGCGAGTTTCTCTTTCATGATTGATTCAATCTGCTTGATTCTCTCCTGCCACGGGGAATCAAGCAGCAGCCTGACAGATGCCAATGCCACGGCGCAAGCAAGAGGGTTACCCATGAATGTAGGTCCGTGCATCATCACTCCGGCCTCTCCTGAAGAGATCATGTCTGCCACTTTGGCTGATGCGGCGATTGCAGAGAAAGTCATGTACCCTCCGGTTATCGCTTTTCCCAAAAGCATTATGTCCGGTTCGACTCCGGCGTGTTCCCAGGCGAAGAGCTTTCCGGTGCGTCCGAATCCTGTAGCTATTTCATCAAAAATGAGTAGGACACCTTTTTCATCGCACGCGCGTCGCAATTCACGAAGGTATTGAGGATGATAGAACCTCATGCCGCCTGCCCCTTGGACAATAGGCTCGAGGATTACACCGGCAAGTTCATCGGAATGTTCGTCAAGAATTTTTTGCATCGGCAGGAACGATGCGGGATCCCATTCATCGTCAAAACGGCATGACGGGGCATCTGCGAAATATCTTACGGGGAGCGCCGGACCGAATGCACCATGCATACCGGTGACAGGATCGCATACCGACATTGCGTTCCATGTATCGCCGTGATATCCTGAACGGATAGTGGCGAAGTTTGTCCGTTTGTGATTGTTCTGAGCCTGTACGGCCATTTTCATCGCAACTTCTGTAGCCACGCTTCCGGAGTCGGCATAGAAAATGTGGTTCATCGACGGAGGAAGGATGGAAAGGAGTAGCTTGCCGAGTTCGATTGCCGGACGATGGGTGAAGCCCCCGAACATCACATGGCTCATTTTTTCAATCTGGTCAGAGATGGCTTTGTTTAACACCGGATGGTTGTAACCATGTATCACACACCACCATGAAGACATCCCGTCGATCAGCCGTGTACCGTCGGCAAGAAAGATTTCAGCTCCTTGGGCATGGTCTACGACGTATGTGGGTAATGGATTGTGTGTTGAGGTATAGGGATGCCAGAGGTGGCATCTGTCAAATTCGTCATGGACGGTGTTGGTTCCGGTATTATGCATGTCGGTTAGAATTAATATGCGAAATTACAAAATACGGCTCAGATATGCAACAGGGTTGTGAGTTTTGGGTTGTCAGTTGTGAGTTGTGGTTTTTGAGTTGAGAGTTGTATGTTTTCAGATTGCACTTAAACCAAAGACAAAAGACCATAAACCAAAGACCATTCACTATAAACTCTCAACTTTAAAGTCGTTGCCGGAGGGGGCTTGATACATGGCAAGACCGAATTCCGACACTACCGCATATACATGGTTGAAGATAGCTGACTGGATGTGTTCGTATGTCACCCATTCCGTATTGTTGGTGAAGAAATATAGTTCGAGTGGAAGACCTTGGGGTGTAGGTTGCAATTGACGTACCATGTGGGTCATTTTTGTCTCGACATTTGGATTCGTCTTAAGATATCGTTCAAGATATTTCCTCAACAGTTCGATATTGACGGTATGGCGGGCATCCTCGATATCTTCATCAACAATAAATCCTTTTTCTTTTAATCCGGAAAGTTGCGACAGAGTGCAGAATTTGATAGAATTGAGGTCGATATATATTGACCGCATCACCCGTCTGCCGCCTGATTGCTGCATGGGTTTGAAATTCTGAAATGATTCACTGATGAGCGTGTAGGGTGGGACCGTAGTGACGGAATTATCCCAGTTGCGTATTTTCACAGTTGTGAGAGATACGTCGATCACTTCTCCGTTCGCTCCGGATTTTGATACTACAATCCAGTCGCCTTTCTTGAGCATGTCGTTTGCCGTGAGCTGAACTCCGGCCACAAGACCGAGAATAGTGTCCTTGAATACCAACATGAGCACTGCGGCAGAAGCACCGAATGCCGTCAGGATGGCAAGAGGGCTCTTATTGAATAATATGCTGATGCCGATGATCACACCAACACAAACGAATAAAAGTTTAAAAATTTGAAATACCCCTCTCAGAGTGTGGATTTTGTATTTTTTGCGCTTGTCGAAAGCATCATAAAGGTTTTGCAAAAATCTGTTGGCGAGATTGACAAAAGCCCATACAATATAAAAATCAGTTAATTTGGTGAGCCATACATACACTTTCCCCTCTTCGCGGAATGCTTCAGGGAGCAGGTATGCCACCAGCAATGCCGGAGCCAACTGTGAGAACGCCTTTAGAAAACGGTCGTTTAAAAGGTCATCGTCCCAAGTGCTGACGGTCCTGTTGGTGATTATCCTTACCACCATTGCCACTATGCTGTGGCAAAAGAGATAGGCAAGATAGGCAAGAACGGCAATTGTCACCAAGGTTACCGGTGCAAACGCCTTTTGCACCATGTTTTCAGAAAGAAATGAGGAGAGGAAATCATGAATTATTTCGTACATCGTGGAAGTCTTAAAGGGGTTATTGTATATAAACGGAAAACAATAATGAAAATTTTTAGTTTGTTCTTTATGTCATAAATTTAAACAGTTTCTAAAATGATTGTTTAGTTAGAAAATAAAGTCTTAACTTTGCAGTGAAAATGCTTTGAGAGCCGTTTTAGATGATGTGAATACGGCTTTCATACATAGTCTCTACAGGATTTTATGGTAAAAGTAGTAAAGAAAGACAATCATGTGGACATGCTCCACGGTCCTTTGTTCGGCAAAATTTTTGCGTTTTCTCTTCCTCTTATTTTGAGCGGGGTGTTGCAGCAATCGTTTAATGCTGTGGATATTGCCGTAATAGGACGGTATTCTACCACACAGGCTGTTGCGGCGGTCGGAAGTAATGGGTCGATTATCAACATATTGATCAATCTTTTTCTCGGTATAGCTGTAGGTGCAAATGCCGTTATAGCGAACTATCTTGGCAAAAAGGATGATGATGCCGTCCGCAGGTCGGTTTCTACGGTGGCTGTCGTATCTTTGATATCCGGTTTCTTCCTGATGTTTCTCGGCAATTCATTGGCAAGGTTGATATTGGAGGCTATGGATTCCCCTGCGGATGTGATAGATCTTGCCGAGCGATATCTCAAGATATATTTCTGCGGGATGCCGTTTATAATGGTCTATAACTTCGGGTCTGCGATAATGCGAAGTGTGGGTGATACGAAACTTCCGTTCTATTCATTACTTGCGGCAACTATTTGCAATCTGATTCTTGACGTGCTGTTCACGGGGGTGTTTGGTATGGGTGTCGCAGGTGTTGCATGGGCGACCGTCATAGCAAATGGAGTGAATGCGGCTATCATAGTTTATTTCCTGACAAAAGAGTCGGATCCTGTGAAGTTGACAATGGAGAAATGGAGAGTGTCAATGCCTGTTTTGAAGGAAATGCTGAAGATCGGTATTCCGGCAGGTTTGCAGTCGATGGTCTTTTCCGTTTCAAATGTGTTCATTCAATCGGCAATCAACAGTTTTGGTTCGGATGCGATAGCGGGTTCGGCTGCGGCACTCACTTTTGAGGGATATTGCTATTATATAGTGTCGGCGTTCTGTGGGGCTACGATTGCATTTGCCGGACAGAACTATGGCGCGGGGATGTACGATAGGTGTAAAAGAGTGTTCCGTATCTGTATGCTGTATAGTGTTGTATTGTGTGGTGCGAGCAATTTGTTGGTTGCTTGGCAGGGACATGCATGTATAAGTTTGTTTAGCGGGGATCCGGAGGTGTTGAGGTATGCGTTTATCAGGTTTCATACGGTATTGGTTCTTCAATGGATGGCTTCATCGTATGAGATTTCCGGGTCGTATATGCGTGCATTAGGTTATTCGATGACTCCAATGTTGCTGACAATATTCGGCACATGTGTGTTGCGACTTGTGTGGGTTCATATTTTCAGGAGTATCGACGATTCGTTCCATACATTGATGACTATTTATCCGATTACTTGGGTGATAACCGGCATTATGGTGGTGACGGCAGCCTTTATCGTCCAACAGAAGGCTTTTTCAGACCAAAGAACCAGGGAACTGAGTGTCGGTTAACATAATAACGAGACAAGTACAGTATTGATTTAGAACATAAGGACACAAGAATATAAAGTAATATAGAACATAAGGACACAAGAACATAAAGTGATATAGAACATAAGGACACAAGAACATAAAGTGATATAGAACATAAGGACACAAGGACAAAAGTAATATAGAACATAAGGACAGAAGGACAAAAAAGGATATGGAACAAAAGAATAAGTATGGTATTTAAGTTCCGATTGTAGATTATTGAACTTCGATAACTTTTGTTCTTATGTTCTTTTGTTAAAAATGAGGGAACAGGAAACAAAAGAGTAAATGATTGGCAAAAATAACCGGTGAGTTATTTAAGTTCAGAGTGCATTTTATTTCCCTTTTATAATTTATGTTCTTATATTCTTATATTTTTGTGTCCTTGTGTTCTGAAATTGGACTTCACCAACAAAAGTGTTTGATGTGAGTGGATTGATGGATTATTGGATGAAATTTAGGTCGATGGATAAAAAAGTTTGGGATAGACTTGTAGAAAATAAAATTAAGTTATAAATTTGCGGTGCAGACCGATTTGCAGAAGCCCGGTCAGGGCAATGCGGGAGGGTCGGCAGACATAATGGAAAGCGTTTACTGACGCTCTTTCTTGACTTTCCGAAATCTGGTAAATGTTATTTTGATATATGGTAAAATGCTATAAATAAACATTTTACATAAACAACTCTCGAAATAAAG
>CAMTMX010000100.1 GCA_947073495.1 uncultured Porphyromonadaceae bacterium | reverse complement strand
TGGCGGGAGTGGACGAGCTGCGCCACATTCTTCAGCATGTCGTTTATGGATTCGATGATGCTCCTTTTACGAAGCATCATCTTGTCATAGAACGGCATGAGACGCTGTTTCATATTCGATCGAAGTCCTGTCACAATATGTATGCCGTCATTCCGTAGATGTCCGAAAAGAGACTGGGAGATATAACCCTTGTCTGTATACAGTTTGCCGAACACCTTATCATGAAGTTTCGGTATGTATTGAAGTGGAAACAGATAAGAATCGTGATGACTTCGGCATCCGAGACATCATGCGCTTTCTTTTCCGTCTTGGAGTGTCTGTTGTGGACGGAAGAGCATTTTTTGCCATCTCGACCTCAAATTCCTTGCAGAAATCATCAGCAATACAAAGAATTTCAGTAACTTTACTTTCGGTAATCATGATATAGTATTTATTGTTTGGTACCTCTAAACTACTAAATATCAGCAATATTACCAAAAGAATCGGCAACTTTTTCAAGCTGCCGATTCAACTTTTTATGGCGTTCCTTATCCCGAACTCGCGTTAATTGCAATGGGATTCGGTCAATTGACAATCCGGATTAATCGGAAAAATCATGATTAATCCCGTTAAATCATGATTAATCGAGAATTTCAGGAGTTATCGGGAGTTCAACAAAAAAGGAAAGCCGGACCGGCTTTCCTTTTTTGATTTTCCTATCGAACCCGGATTCAATATTCTTTCCAGGGGGTGATTGCTATGTCGTCGACTTTCTTGTTGATGAAGGCTTTCACATAGGCGCTTGCAAGACGGGCGTTGGTCAACAACGGAATGTTGTGGTCTATCGCCCAACGACGGATGCGGTATCCGTTGGTAAGCTCACGCTTGGTGTGGTTCTTCGGAATGTTGATCACGAGATCCACCTTGTGATTGGAGATGAGATCGAGTACGTTCTCTCCCTCTTCATCGGGCCAGCATACAGCCTGTGCCTCTACCCCGTTCTGGTTAAGGAATGTAGCGGTTCCGGCGGTGCCATAGATCTTGTAGCCATTCTCTGCAAGCAGACGGCACGCCTCAAGCATGTCTACCTTACCCTTCACATCGCCCGAGCTTACAAGCACGGCATTCTCCGGCACATGATGACCTACTGAAACCATGGCATTGAGAAGTGCCTCATCGAAATCTTTACCAAGACACCCGACCTCACCGGTAGAAGACATGTCTACACCGAGAACAGGGTCCGCCTTGTGAAGACGCGCGAATGAGAACTGAGATGCCTTGACTCCGATATAATCGATGTCGAATGTGGAAGTATCCACCTTGCTGACTTTCTCGCCAAGCATGATGCGGGTGGCTGTCTCGATGAAGTTCTTCTTGAGAACCTTGCTGACAAACGGGAACGAACGTGAAGCTCGGAGGTTACACTCGATCACCTTGACATAGTTATCTCTTGCGAGGAACTGGATGTTGAACGGACCTGAGATGTTGAGCTCCTTGGCGATCTTAGCACTGATTCGCTTGATGCGGCGTGCGGTAGCCATATATATCTTCTGAGCCGGGAACACGAGGGTCGCGTCGCCTGAGTGCACACCTGCAAACTCGATATGTTCAGAGATTGCATATTCCACAATCTCACCGTTTCTTGCCACTGCGTCAAACTCGATCTCCTTGGCATTCTGCATGAATTCGGAAACGACAACCGGATATTCCTTTGAAACCTTTGCCGCTTCATTAAGGAACCGGTGCATCTGGTCATAGTCGTAGCAAACGTTCATTGCAGCACCTGAAAGCACGTAGCTCGGACGGATCAACACAGGGAAACCTACCTCCTTTACAAAGGAATCGATGTCCTCTGTAGTGGTCAACTCCTTCCAACGAGGCTGGTCGATGCCAAGCTGATCGAGCATAGCCGAGAATTTATGACGGTTCTCCGCACGGTCGATTGATATAGGTGACGTACCGAGAATAGGCACATGACGGCGGTAAAGCTTCATTGCAAGATTGTTTGGTATCTGACCGCCCACACTCACGATAACGCCACGGGGTGTTTCAAGATCAAGGATGTCCATAACCCTCTCGAAGCTGAGCTCATCGAAATAGAGACGGTCACACATGTCATAATCTGTAGACACTGTCTCAGGGTTATAGTTGATCATGATCGCCTTATATCCGAGTTTACGGCAGGTTGTAGCGGCATTTACAGAACACCAGTCGAACTCGACCGAGCTGCCGATGCGGTATGCGCCGGAACCGAGCACAACAATGTTGTTGCCGGCATTCATGTCGTAGGGGATTGAGTTTTCATCAGCCCCATAAGTCACATAGAGATAGTTGGTGAGCTCGGGATATTCGGAAGCCACGGTGTTGATGCGGCGCACACACGGAACGATATCAAGAGATTTTCTATGGTTTCTTACCTTAAGAACCTCCTGCTCCATATTCCCTGTAGGCTCCTCCACGAAACGTGCGATCTGGAAGTCGGAGAACCCGAGACGCTTAGCCTCCTTGAGAACTTCTTTGGGAAGATCCTCAACAGAGTTATATCCGGAAAGAACCTTCTTATATTTAACGATATTGTCAAGACGCTCAAGGAACCATTTGTCAATCTTGGTGAGCTCTTCGATGCGGTCTATGCTGTAACCCTCTTCAAGAGCCTGCGCGATAGCAAAGACGCGAAGGTCAGTAGGATGAGAAAGCACTTTGTCAAGGTCATCAAACTTGATGTCGTTGTTGCCGACAAATCCGTGCATACCCTGACCAATCATTCGGAGACCTTTCTGGATAATCTCCTCGAAGCTCTTGCCTATCGACATGATCTCTCCGACAGACTTCATGGAAGAGCCGATCTCACGGTCCACACCTACGAACTTTGAAAGGTCCCAGCGAGGGATCTTGACGATCATATAGTCAACAGACGGAGCCACATAAGCCGAGTTCGGTGTGCCCATCTCGCCTATCTGGTCGAGAGTATACCCCAACGCGAGCTTCGCAGCGACGAAAGCGAGAGGATAACCGGAGGCTTTGGACGCGAGAGCCGAAGAACGGCTGAGACGCGCGTTGATCTCGATGATACGGTAATCGTTGGTCTCTGCATTGAATGCATACTGGATGTTGCACTCACCCACGATGCCGATGTGACGCACCACCTTTGTAGCGATGTCTTCGAGCATCTTGATCTGCTCCTTGGATAGAGACACGATCGGAGCGACAACGATTGATTCACCAGTGTGGATGCCCAACGGGTCGAAGTTTTCCATCGGCACAACCGTGAAGCAATGGTCGTTGGCATCGCGGATAACTTCAAACTCGATCTCCTTCCATCCCTTAAGAGATTCCTCAACAAGGATCTGACGGGAATAAGCGAGTGCGCTCTCGCAGTGGGTGCGGAATTCCTCGTCATTTGTACAGATGCCGCTGCCAAGACCGCCGAGGGCATAACCGGAACGGACCATGACGGGATAGCCGATACGATGTGCAACCTCCACGGCATCCTCAATTGTTTCCACAGCCTGAGATACCGGTGTCTTGACGTCGATCTCATTAAGTTTTTTCACAAAAAGGTCTCGGTCTTCCGTGATCATGATAGCCTCTACTGAAGTGCCGAGCACTTTCACTCCGTATTTATCGAGAGTGCCATTGAGATATAGCTCAGTGCCGCAGTTGAGTGCTGTCTGTCCGCCAAAGGCAAGAAGGATTCCGTCAGGACGCTCCTTTTTGATAACCTCTTCTACAAAATGAGGAGTGACGGGCAGGAAATAAACCTGATCCGCAACTCCCTCAGATGTCTGAATAGTAGCGATGTTTGGATTGATGAGCACAGTAGAGATTCCCTCTTCACGAAGCGCCTTCAGCGCCTGGGAACCAGAATAGTCAAATTCGCCCGCCTGACCTATTTTCAAGGCTCCGGAGCCGAGCAGCAAAACCTTCTTCATAACTTCTAATCGATGAAATGTTCAATTTTGCTTGCAAAATTACGATTTTTCGCGCTCATATACAACAATCAGACCTAAATTTGTATGCGCAATTCAACTTTCGCGAGCGAAAGTTGAGTGTTAGAGGGTTATAAGGTCAAATGATTAACCTTATTATCGATTATATTTAGAAAACTGTTGAAATTTATTTGTCGAAGGAATTGAGTGGATTTGTCAAACAGATTTTTGATAACTCAGAGGCTCAACCTCGACAAATTGCGTATAATTTTCTTACACCATGCCGAATCTTCAGCATTATATTCGTTTTTATATTTTTTTATATCCTCAAGCAATTTCGGTGTAAGTTTATAGACATTCCATTTGTCGGGCACCTCTTTCTTTTTCAACAATTTCTTCAATTCATATTCAGCCTTGTAGCGGTCGGCAACTTCAACTTCAAGCACAATCCCTTTCTCCTCTTCATCAGACTTACGTCCGAAATAGAGCTTATAGAACTCTTTATGTCTGTAGACCTTCACCGATCCTCTTGCAGATTCCTCAACAAACTTTGCCTTAGCCTCATTAATATTGTCAATAAAACAATCAACTAACTTTTCATCATCTCCTCCCTCTTCCGCAAATTGAGAAAACAATATATTGAAACATTTCAAAGTTACCTCCGTATCGGCAGATGCCGAATGAGCAGAGTCTTCTCCAAAATCAATTCCGAGAGCATTGGCACAAGATATCAAAGACGGCACTGAGAAAGGACTCATCCCGGTCTCCCTCCCTTTTACAAACCAAAACATATCCTTCACATCTATCACCCTCCTTTTTTCAAGACCGGATATGCCGGATCGCGACAACACCCGCAAGTCATTGTCGACAGCAAAACCTGTCAATGCAAACGCATTGTCGAGCAATTTTTGCACGTCCTTTCTTACAGCCCGGAAAGAAGGCTTATCGGCAACCATTTCCGGAGTTATGTGATGGATATCAGTCCGCCAGGTACGAATTTTTTCCGGCATATAAAACTCGTGATATATTTCACGCCCTGAAAGGTCAAACACCGAGAGCTCAAGAAGCTCCTCATTATCGGCAAATTCAGCATCCAGACAAATTATATCCATATTATTTAGTTGTGAGTTATGAGTTGTGAGTTATGGAGATGCAAATTTAAGAAATTTTCCGATATCCGGCAATTTTATCACTTGCAACATAAATGAATTAAAAATCGTTTATTCGATAAAGACTCTTTTTGTTATGAATGGAATAATTATAGGTCTGTTACTCCCCTTCTTGGGCACAGCTCTTGGTGCGGCATGCGTAATGCTGATGCGGAAAAACATGAATCCGGTTCTTGAAAAGTCGTTGATGGGATTCGCTGCCGGAGTTATGGTCGCTGCATCTGTATGGTCATTGCTGATACCAGCTATGGAAATGAGCAATCATGAAGGATTATTGAAAGTTATGCCTGCAGTAGCTGGTTTTGTAGCTGGAATTGGATTCCTGCTATTACTTGATGTAATTGTACCTCATCAGCATATCGACGGAGGCCCGAGCGAAGGTCCCAAAAGTAAATTGTCAAGAACTACCAAACTTGTATTTGCCGTCACTCTTCACAACATCCCGGAAGGGATGGCTGTCGGGGTGTCGCTTGCAGCGGCGCTTGAACAAAACGCATACGTGCCCATGACTGCGGCATTAGCACTCGCCATAGGCATCGCAATACAAAATTTTCCTGAAGGCGCAATTGTTTCTATGCCTTTGCGCACAGCGGGAAACAGCAGACGAAAGTCATTTCTTATTGGAAGTATGAGCGGTATTGTAGAACCGATAGCTGCGATAATAACTATATTGCTCGCATCCATTATTGTTCCCGCCCTCCCCTATCTGCTTGCATTCGCGGCTGGAGCCATGATGTATGTAGTGGTAGAGGAACTGATCCCGGAAACACAGGAAGGCGAGCACTCTAATATGGGGACTATCGGTTTTACCGCAGGTTTTATCCTGATGATGGTGCTGGATGTGGTCTTGGGATAGTTTTAGTCATTAGTTGTCGTTAGTTAGTCATTAGTTGTTTTAGTTTATGGGTTATGTGAAAACTTATGATTAATTTTGCAAAAACGATCAATCATCATGAATCTACAAGAACAGATTAAGGAAATAAAACACGGTTTCATGGCATTCAGAAACGGAATCGTCTCCGACACACTCCGTAAAGCAGGAATGCCATATAAAATCATTTTCGGTCTTCAATTGCCACAGATAGCGGAGATTGCAAGAAACAACGAAAAAAATCTGGAACTCGCAGATGCACTTTGGCAAGATTCCTGCGTCAGGGAATCCCGCCTGTTGGCGTGCTACCTGTTTCCCTTGTCTGAAATAGACGAGAATAAAGCATACGGGCTTGCATCTTCAGTGCAGACTATTGAAGAAGCGGATATCCTTTCATTCAGGCTGTTGAGAAATCTTTCATTTGCGGATGTCCTCGCCAACAGACTATCGTCAGAAGATTCTCAACTGATATCATATTGCGGCAAGGCACTTCGCCGCAACCTCGACGCCATGTCATATAACTCATAACTATGCCCTCTGACCTAAATTGACTCTTTTGGTCTATATCGCACTTGGACGCCTACGACCAAGATCCATAGAACTAATGACTAATGACCAACTCACTAATAACTGACGGCTTCTGGCTTCTGACTTAATTTTGCTTGCCATTCATAAACAATGCAGCAGAACTGACTTCGGAGTGTGGATGGAAGTAGGTAACACGAAGTCGGTTCCGCTGCAACTGGTATTCGCTCATAGTTAGGCAATCCTAAGCGAGATGAGTTTTGCTTTAACTTGTCGTGAATTTCTCATTTGAATTCATAATTGTTGGATTTGGTTGCACCGTAAAGTTAGCATTTTCTTATCGATTAGATAATTGGCTCAATTGGACAGTTATGCTTATTGTTTATAAGATATTCATTGTCCAAATAATCCCCAAAAACATTCTGTGATAGCACTCCATTTATCTATAATAATAGTGAGTAAACATCCCAAAACGGCACTAAGGAAACAATACCATAATTGTTTCTTTGTCTGCTGTTTAGCATACTGAGAAGCATTTGCTAATCCAGTAGCATTGGAATCAATGTGATTGACGACATCTTCAAAGGCAAGTATGGCTTCCTGATAGTATTCGTATGCTTTCTCTTTCTCTGGAAACGACTGAGACTCTGCCATCTTTGCATCTTGAGATTTTTTTATTGCCAATTTATGCCTTTGCTTTAATTCCGGCAGGAATCGGCCATCGTTAACGACTGCTAAACTTATATCCTTATACTGCTGATAAAAATCTTTCACATCATCTTCATAACTTATAAGCAATAATTTATAGCAATCAAGCATTGCACGGACAAGATGCCCTTTTGCTTTGCTTATTTCATTATGACATTCTGATGGATTTAGATTTGTGAAGCAACGGGATACATGGTCGTTTACTGCTCTCAGTTCATTAAGAATCGGCCCTGGAAATTTCACTACCTTGGTCTCCACGAAAGCAAGCAAAGGTTTTAAAGAATCAGTATATTGCTCATAAAGGAGATATAATTCATCTTCAGTCTCCGCAGCAAGTCTTCTTGAATTCATTGTCGTTATTTACCAGTTCCAAATGTGCGATCAAATAATCCATCTATGTTATTTGCTATTTTCCCAATAGCCAACAACATATTGCCTCGATATGAAAGATCCACTTTTAAATTTCCGATTTTTCGTACTCTTCCGGTGAGGTTGTTGATATGGCAAGCTACAGTATCGGAGCTTCGGCTTTTGATTTCATCAATCGACATGCCAACCTTCGATTCTATCAAATTATTGAATTTAGTAGTTGTAGTCATTACGTCCATATCATGTTATATTTTTTGCAAATATAGCTAATTATTTTTGTCTCTCCTAATTTTAAACCAATTTTGCCATGAAAAAGTTTCATTTTTTTGTTGACCAGGAACCAGGGTGATTTTGAATGTTAAATGTTGAATTTTGACATGGATGATCGGGAAACGGACAACGGGAAACAGACAACTTTCTTAAGAACCAAATGTACAAAAGAACAAAAGGAAGAACAGGGGGATTTTGAATTTTGAATGTTGAATTTGAATTTTGAAACCAGAGAACCAAATTAATTTTGAATTTTGGTTTTGACCAGTAAACCAGAGAACCCTTGATCAATTAGTAATGAGCAATTAGTGATTGGTAATTGAGATTCCTCATTTGGAAATTGATAATTTATTCAGAGATTATTATATTTCCAAGAAAATATTGCCACGTGGAGCTTAAAAGTGGTTTGCATTATTGGAGTAAATATATTATCTTTGCCAATATCAAAACACTATCCTATGGCAATTGACCGAAAAGATTTAGAACCTTTTGTAAACTTCGATATGTTAGACAAAATGGAGGCATCATACGCCACGCTCAGCGAAGCCGACCGGATTGCCTACGATGCAGATCTGAAGGCATACCGAGATCTGAGGGGTCAGCTTGAATATGCCGAGGAGAAAGGACGTAGGGAAGGTGAGGCAAGAGGTGAGGCAAAAGGACGTAGGGAAAGTGAGGCAAAGATGATTCGGGAGATGGCACGTCAGGGCATCAGCCTGGATATGATCTCACAGATTGCCAAGATGACTGTAGACAAAATCAAGCGGATCATTTCCACCGGGAGTGAAGATGCATAATTTGAATAAAGATGCAGCCCTACATAATGAATTGCAGGTGATTAGTATAATATAAAAACCGCATAACCTTACATCAAGATTATGCGGTTTTTTATAGCTAAAAATGAATAATTGATAATCAAAGAGGTGGGAAGCGAGTGATTAGTAGATTAGTCGTTAGTCTATGTAACTCTGACTTCTGACTTAATTTGCTCTTTTGGTCTAATTCGTACTTGGACGCTTACGACCAAGAGCCAGAGAACTAATGATCAATTGACTAATGACTATAGCCAGACCAGGAACCAGAGAACCTTTGAGCAATTAGTAATGAGGAATTAGTAATTGGATAAAGATGGGCAATCGATTTAAAGACCAAGGATCCAGAGAACTAATGACTAATGACCAATCGACTAATGACTGACGGCTTCTGACTTCTGACTTAAATTTCAGTTGCCATTCATAAAAAATGCAACGGAACTGACTTCGGTGTGTGGATGGAAGTAGGTAACACGAAGTCGGTTCCGCTGCGATTAAGATTAATCGGATGTAATTACTTAATGATATGAACACATAATCGACTTTCTCTACTGCTGAATAAATAAGGACATTCAGTCTAATTAAAAACGCCAAATATCTTTATTGAAAAATTATCTGTTTTTATACATCTCGTCGTAGTAGCGTTCATAGTCACCGGAGGTGATGTTGTCCATCCACTCCTTGTTGTCGAGATACCAGCGGACGGTCTTCTCCGAGGTTAGAGTTAAGAGTTCTGAGATGATGACAAGAATAGAATTCCCGATAATGTAAATGGATGCCTAATTGCGTTAGAAATAAAGTAGATCAGAATTCACAATTCATGATTTATAAAGCATATTACAAAAAGTTAGAGCGCTAACCAATATTTATAGGATGATTTATAACTGATCGTTTTGTTTCTGATCCTTATTTTTGTTGCGGGATTCCCTCCGACTACAGTCCATGGCTCAACATTTTTAGTAACGACACTTCCAGCTAAAACAACAGCCCCTTCTCCAATAGTAACACCGGGCATAATTAGAGAATTTGAGAAAATAAAGGAGTTGTCTTCTATATAAACGGGAGCACCTTTTGTCTTAAATTCTGGATCATTGATATCATGGCCTAAAGTATAAATTTTGGTATTGTGAGCAATTCCTACATTGTCACCTATGAAAATACCTCTTCTATTATCCAGGTAACAACCAAAATTGACAGTGCTATTGTTACCTATAACTAATTTGCCGATATGAAAAAAACGACAAAAACGGTGAATACAAGAACCACTACCTATTTTAATATGAAATGTTTTAAAATATAAATTCCTTACTGGATTAGGAATCATCATATATGAAATGTTCAAGAAAGCGACTAAAAGGAATTTACATTGAAGTAAAAAATTGTAGATAGACATAATGATACGAATTAAAAAAATAATTAATCATTATTTTTGAAATAGTAATAAAATATTTTGAAGCTCAGTAATAGTCTCTTGATACGAAACCACTTAAATTCATTAAGCAATCTCCACAGTCCTTCAAGTCCGATGTTCTGAATCAGAATGGGAGCCCTTTTAATTTTCCCTGATGCAAATTCAAAACTACCTCCACAACCTATGATTAATTTTATGTTAAGTTTTTTAAATAACTCAAGATTATCTTCTTCCCAATATTCTTGTTTCCCCATTCCAAATCCTACAAATAATATATCAGGCTTAAAATCGGTGAGTCTTTTCGTGATTTCAGAATTTATTACTTCTGGAAAAGGATATGGGAAGTATTCCGGTGAGAACCCATCTATCTGGAGTGTTGGATATAGTTTTTGAAGTGTTGATACGGATCCTATATTGCTATCATACTTGCCTCCTAATAAAAAAACTCGTAAATTATGTTTTTCTGCATATTCTGGGATTGAATATATTAAATCAGATCCAGATAATTTTGTAATTGGCTTATCAGGATATTTCAATTTAAAAAGCCATAATGGTATTTGTCCATCTATTGAAGACTTGTTATTGTTGATAATATTTCTTAATCTCTCCTCATTATTTGCACGCACTATAGCTTCGGCATTGACTGTTACAAGAATTGAGGGATGATTAGAAAACGAAAATAAATCTGCTTGATTCAGACAACTTATTTTTATACCACAAAATTTCATAATTTAGGAAAATATAGATGGCAAAATTTTGAGCATATCCCCATAATTACTGAAAAATTCTACTGAAAAATTCAGAATACTTCTTAATCATAGACTCATATTTGAATTTATCTTCATATATAAGTCTTGAATTCTTCGAAAGGGTCTTATATTGGTCACTGTCCGGGAATGGAAGGCTATTGATTCGTTCGATAATTTCAGTCCAGCTATGATCAACAAATCCACAAAAATTATTACTATTTATTTCTAAGCATTGTGGGATATCATTTGTCAATAATGGCTTATAAAACATTTGTGCTTCTATTAAAGATAATGGGAGCCCCTCTTTTTCTGAATATAAACAGACATAATCATATTTGTATAATTCCGTATATGGATCAACAAGACCGAGCATTTCATAATGACAATCATTGCCTATTGTCTTTCCCAAAAGATCATAATCCACGCCTAACCCTGCGAAATAAATTTTGATGTTATCTGCAAGGTTTCCTTTAGTAGCTTTAACGAAATCAACTTGTCTTTTAACCGGATTTATCCTCCCCAAAAATAATATATCGATTGTGTTTTTAGATTTCTTGGGAATATATGCACCACTTTGATATTTATCAACTATCCCATTATATATTACCTCAATATTTTGATCTTTAAGACCAAAATATTGTTTCATATTATCTTTGACAGTATTGCTGACTGCAATATTATTTTTTGGGAAAAGAGTAAAATATTTTAATGAAGTGAATGTATTATGAGCTACATGAACTACATTTAATCTATTCAGGAAAAATAGTTTTGAAATTATTTGAAGAAAGGTTGTGGTTTTTCTATGATGAGAAAGAAATGCATACCCATTCTTATGGTATTCTTTAATAATTTTAAGGTTAAGTTTTTTGAATTCTATCCCAGAATTAAGATAAGATTCATTTATTTTTTTATCAAGTAAGAGAATTATCGGCTTTTCTGAAGTTACTATACCTTTCGCTATTGAGATTGCCATATCTTGAGCACCTCCTTTATTGAAAAAATAGGGATATACAGAGATGATTTTCATGACGATTGTTTGAAGTCT
>CAMTMX010000099.1 GCA_947073495.1 uncultured Porphyromonadaceae bacterium | reverse complement strand
GAACCCCATAATTCCTTCATTCAATCTCAAAACATTCTCGGAAATCCTCTCTAAATCTTAACATAAGTCAAATCCAAACATTCGCTAAGCCTAATGAAGTATGATGAAAAAATATATTGTTTAACCAATTTTTGCAAAATCAGCTATATAAAACGCCTGAATCAAAATAATTGTTTCAAAAAAATAAATTATTTCAAAAAAAATAAGCCAATTATTTGCACCAATGAAATAAATAGGTTAACTTAGCGGTGTAGAAAGATTAAAGATAGGACGGCATCGCCGTCACAACATATCAACGACCTTACATCATGGATAATTATCGATGCCGGCACCTGGGAAGGTCCCCGGCATCGATTCTTATTTTATAGGTATTGCTGACAATGTACTGTTTGGATAATAATGACTGAGAATATCTCTGAAATCATACCCTTTTGAAGCCATTATCGCCGCCCCTATCTGGCATAGACCGACACCATGTCCCCAGCCTGCTCCTCTTATAACAAAAATATTCTGCAATTCGTTTTTGCATTTTTCTTTTTTTACTATAAATGCTGAACTGTATAGATGACTTCGGCTTAAGATGCGTCTGATTTCAAGTTCTTTACCTATTGTCATGCTCCTTTTTGAACCTATGATCTGCAGTTTGATGATTCTTCCGGATACACCGCGTTTTAACGGAATAAGATCGGTTATATCTCCGAAATCGATTCCTGACCGAGTCTTGACAATGTCTGTGAGCTCTTCTTGCGAATATTCTACTTTCCAGCGATAGAAGTCTGAGGTTGCCTGGTCATAACCGTTTAAAGATTCTTGCAGCAGACGCATGTCGGAGGTGTTGCAAAGAGAGTCGGGGTAGTTGGTGATCCAATTGGCTGCGTTCTCTTCCTCTGTCAGGTCAGGTAAATGAGGAGAATGCGGCAAGTCCCTTCCTTCTGTAAGATAGGGGTGCGTTTCGTTTCCCCAGCATGAATCAAATCTTTCGAAGGCGCCTCCGCAGCATTTTGAAAATCTTGTGTCGCAAATTTTTCCATCATAAGAGAGAATAAGACCTGCGGTTTCCGCCACTGCTTTTATGGCGTTGTAGTTAGAGATTTTTGATAAGCCTTGGTATCTTTGGCAATGGTCATCGGCGCATACATCGAAATCTACGTGTTGTGAATGGTCATACCATTTGATACGCTCTTGCCCGTTTTCAATCATCCCGGTCATTCCCTTTGAGGCGTTTTTATTCATGATTTGCGATATAAGCCAGCTCCTTGAGATCACGGCATGAGCCTTTAGAAATTCCAATGGGGCGGTGGCTTTCATTTCGCTTGAAACCACGCTTTCCAAATATTCTTCAACAGGCAGTTCGTTTATGACAATGATATTCCCACCTTTGCGGAGTAACTTGAGATTTCCTCTGAATCGCTGAACTTCCTGTTGTTGCCAATGGAAATCTTTCCCTATTGTGACATCAGCTATTTCGAAGTATGAATCATTCCAAGATTCAGGATAAAAAATAACCTGCCCGGACTTCATGTTTTGCATGTTGAAAATATGAAGACCGGATAATGTCCCGTCTTGAAGAGAAGTGTAGATGCCATTAAATCTAATCTTCACTTCAGATGCACCCATAATCCCGACTCTAACGACCATCTGCTTATTTGTTTCTGATGTCATACTCATTTAATTCACATCACACCCTAATCAATTATCCATATATCTCTTATCAATTTACAAACAAGGCTGAACCGTGAGCGATAGACTCTTCAGTTCAGCCTCGTTTTATAGGTCGAGATTTTTCGGTCAAGCCTGAGAAAGTGCCTGGATGGCTGCTTTCACAGCTGCAATCTTTTCAATGGCGTCGCTTTCCTTTTTCTTTTCAAGAGCTACCACCTTCTCCGGGGCGTTTGCCACAAACTTTTCGTTGGAAAGTTTCTTGCGAACTGATGCGAGGAACTTCTCATGATATTCAAGATCGGAATTAAGCTTTTTAAGCTCTTCTTCCACGTTGATGTTTGAGGCAACCGGGATGCTATATTCGGTAGATGCCACAATAAATGAAGCTGCGGCAGCCGGTTTCTCTTCTATGCTGAGGATATCTGAGAGATTACCCATTTTTTCAAGAATGCTGTCAAGGCTTCCGTTGTGCGGACCTTTCACGAGAAGTTCAAGAGAATCTTTCTGAGGAATCTGTTTTTGTTTGCGCACAGTTCTGATGCCTGCTATCACCTCTTTCAGATAATCGAAACGAGCTATCGCCTCCTCATCATAGCTTTCCGCTTTCGGAAGCCGGGCGGTCATGATGCTTTCTCCGCAGTTGCGGTCAGTGAGATGTTGCCAAAGCTCCTCGGTGATGAAAGGCATGAAGGGATGAAGGAGACGTAGAAGTGTGTCAAAGAAATGGAGGGTCTTGTCGAAAGTCTTACCGTCGATAGGAGAGCCATAAGCCGGCTTTATAACTTCAAGATACCATGACGAGAATTCATCCCAGAATAGCTTGTAGATAGCCATGAGGGCTTCCGAAATACGGAACTTGCCCATAAGGTCTTCAACTTCGATCAGTGTGCGGTTCATTTCAGCCTCAAACCATTCTATGCCTTTTGCAGAAGCTTCCGGCTGGGGTTTCTCATAATCTACTTGCCACCCTTTTACGAGGCGGAACGCATTCCAGATCTTGTTGCAGAAGTTACGACCCTGTTCGCATAGAGAGTCATCATACATGATGTCATGTCCTGCGGGGGCTGCAAGCATGATGCCCATACGCACACCGTCGGCACCGAATTTGTCGATAAGTTCGAGTGGGTCAGGTGAGTTGCCGAGAGACTTAGACATCTTTCTTCCGATCTTGTCGCGAACAATACCGGTGAAATATACATTGCTGAACGGTTTGTCGTTGCAGAATGCATAGCCTGCGATTATCATACGGGCCACCCAGAAGAAGATGATGTCCGGACCGGTCACAAGATCTGTAGAGGGGTAGTAATATTTGAAATCCTTGTTTTCAGGATCGAGGATGCCGTTGAAAAGGGAGATAGGCCATAACCAGGAAGAGAACCATGTGTCGAGACAGTCTGGATCTCTCTTGAGGTCGGAAAGTGTCAGTTCCGGGTTCCCTGTTTTCTCTATTGCCTTAAGAAGGGCTTCTTCCTCGGTCTCTGCCACTACATATCCGCCTGTGGGGAGATACCATGCTGGAATCTGATGTCCCCACCAAAGCTGACGTGAAATACACCAGTCTTTGATGTTGGTCATCCAATAACGGTAGGTATTTTTATATTTCGCAGGTACAAACTTGATATAGTCTGTCTCGACGGCTTCGAGAGCGGGAATGGCGAGATCCTGCATTTTTACGAACCATTGCATGGAGAGTTTAGGCTCGATGACAGCATCCGTACGTTCTGAATGACCTACTTTGTTGACATAGTCTTCTACTTTCTCTACAAGTCCTGCATTTTCAAGATCCACCATGATCTGTTTGCGCACATCGAAGCGGTCCATGCCGACATACATCCCGCCAGCTTCAGAGATAGTACCGTTGTCGTTGAAGATGTCGATAGTTTCAAGACCATATTTGTCGCCGAGCATGTAGTCGTTGACATCGTGGGCGGGAGTCACCTTAAGACATCCTGTGCCGAATTCCATCTCCACATAGTCGTCCATGATGATGGGCACTGATCTGCCTACCATCGGTACGATCACACGTTTCCCTTTTAGCCAGGAGTAGCGTTCATCGTTGGGATTGACGCAGACGGCAGTATCACCAAGGATGGTTTCAGGACGGGTAGTGGCAACCACGATATATTTCCCTTCTTCCCCTTCCACCATATATCTCAGGTAGAACAGCTTGCTCTGCTCTTCTTTATAGATCACCTCTTCATCTGAAAGTGCGGTGAGGGCTTTGGGATCCCAGTTAACCATACGAACTCCACGATAGATGAGTCCGCGGTTGTAAAGGTCGCAGAATACTCGCATCACGCTCTTTGAGCGTATTTCATCCATGGTAAATGCTGTACGTTCCCAGTCGCATGATGCTCCGAGTTTACGCAGCTGGCTGAGGATGATGCCGCCGTATTTGTGGGTCCAGTCCCAGGCGTGGGTGAGAAACTCTTCGCGGGTAAGGTCGGTTTTCTGGATACCTTCCTGTGCGAGCTTAGCCACGACCTTGGCTTCAGTAGATATGGCGGCATGGTCAGTGCCGGGCACCCAAAGTGCGTTTTTCCCTTGCATACGTGCGCGGCGTACGAGGATATCCTGGATAGTATTGTTGAGCATGTGACCCATATGGAGCACACCGGTGACGTTTGGTGGCGGGATCACAATACAGAAAGGTTCACGATTGTCAGGTTCTGAATGAAACAGTCCGTGTTCCATCCAATATGCATACCATTTGTCTTCAACCTCTGCGGGGTTGTACTTAGTAGCTAATTCGCTCATGGTGAGTAAATGATTATCTTTTTATTTTTTGCAAAATTACAAAATAAAATCAAAACAGCCAATAAAGGTGCGCACTCAAATCATTAACAACTATTTTTGTTACAATAAACAATATTCCAAGCAGTGAAGATATTTGTAGCAAAATCATATTTTAGCTGCAAAATGAGACAAATATCACTTCTAAATTGATTTTTGCTTATTAATTTTGCCATTAAATATTATCAAATAATTTTTAAGTGCCTTAGAAATAAAAAAAAGAACTTGGCAAATGGCTGAATTGCAATATATTCGAATGCATAAGTTGAAAAATTTATATGTTGGGGTTGAGTTTTGCGAATGTTGTGTGTCTTTATAGTGTATGACAAACAAAAATGACATAGAACAGCTTTTCAAAATGCATTATGGGCAGATGTACCGTCTTGCCGTGGCACTTCTGCATGACGATGATCTTGCACGCGACATCGTCCATGATGTATTCGCATCGTTGCTTGACAGGAAATTTTCAGCGTCCCTTCCCGACAGACAAGATATAACTCGTCAGTACTTGATTCGGTCGGTCAGAAACCGTTGCTTGAATCAGATACGCGATTGCGAGATTCATCAGCGCATTGCAAACCACTATTTTCTCGATACAGAGGAATATGATACAGAAGAATGGCCTGAAGAGGATACAATTGCGCGTATATATGTGCTTATTCGCAGTGAGATTCCATCACAAGCTCGGCGTGTTATGGAATTACGATTCACTGACGGTCTGCCATTTGCCCGAATTGCAATGAAAATGGGAATAAGCGAGACTGCTGTTTACCGTCATTTGAGCCATGCCTTGAAAATTATTCGCAAAAAACTCAATGAAAATGGATAAATATGAACTTGTGCTTGATATCATCGAGCATTCTGAAAAATACACGTCGGAACAACTGACTGAAATTCTGTCAGATCCGGAGGCAAGAGAAATTTACAACCTTCTATGCAAGGTTGAATCGTCAATTGATGTAAACAAAGAGGTAGATTTAGAAGCAGAGTGGAAAATATTTTCTAATAAACGGAGGTTTCAGTCCGGCGGAGTCATAGGCTACTTGCAGCGTATAAATCAGAGGCTGGGAGGTCGTGCAGCGACAGTCGCCGCGATAATTGGCACTTCAATCATTGCCATAGCTGCGGTCACGGTCGGCACGCGATATATCGTGTCTGTGAAGACAACGCAATCTGCTGAATCTGTCGGATCATCAGAGTCGAAATCTCTCACTTTATCGACTAATGGCACTATATCTACACAGACTGATTCAATCAAAATAGATTTACCCCCCGTGATGTTTGAGAATGAGCCTCTTGAAAGAATTATGAAAGAGATTGCAGAAGTATATGGTGTGGAAATCAAATTCAATAATAAAGAGGAGGCATCCCTTCATCTTTACTATAAGTTTGATCCTGCATTGCCTCTTGATGAAGTGGTGTCTCAACTAAATACTTTCGAGCAGATAAACATTACGCGAAACGGCAACATATTAAATATTGACTGACAATGAGAACTATCCTGACCATGATAATGGCTGTGATGACCTTCATTTCAGCCGGTGCCTATAATTATTCTTATGCTTTTAACAACACCCCTATATCGGAGGCGATTGTAAAAATCAGCAAAGACCATCCTGACATCAACATCTCTTTTATATACAAGGAACTTGACAATTATAGGACATCTGCGAAAATCCGTACAGATGATGCCTACAACGCATTGCGTCAGACAATCGGATTGAATCCGATCTCTATTATAAAGAAAGATAAAAATTTTTATGTAGAAGCTTTTCAACATGGTAAATTCCGATATGCCGGAAGAGTTATTGGTAATGATAATGAACCGATAGTCGCCGCTACAGTCATGCTGCTTGCTCCGAAAGACTCCACAGTAGTCACATACGGAATAACTGACAATTCCGGACATTTTTCTATACCATGCGACCGACAGGGTGTAATCGGAAAAATCTCATGTCTCGGATTTAAGACCATGACTAAAAGGTTTAATGCCTTCTCTGTTGGAACAATAATAATGGATGAACAGGCAGTCTCATTAAAATCTGTGACAGTAGAGGCAGATAACGCCCGTTTATATTCCGATAAGTCGGTATATATGCCAACTTCTATGCAGAAAAATGCTTCTCAATCCGGTGCGGACCTGCTTAACCACATGGCTATACCACAATTAGGATTTATTTCAGGAAACTCGATAACTACCAATGGCGGTAAACCTGTGGCTGTATTTATTGATTATCTTCCAGCAAATGAAAAAGACTTGATGGCTATGCGTGTCGATGACGTTAAACGGGTGGAGTATCTTGAATATCCTTCTGATCCGCGTCTTCAAGGGAAACCATACGTTGTTAATTTCATTATGCAACAATATGAATATGGAGGATATGCAAAATTATATGCTTGCTCTACATCCTTGAACGGACATGCGGAACAGGCAATCGGTAATGTCAGAATGCAATACAAACGGATGACATACGACCTTATGGGATCAGCCTATAATAACGGGAGTCGTCATGCCGGTAATGATATGACAGAAACATTCCGCTTGCCTCAGGAAGACGGTTCTATAAATGAATTTAAACGTATATCCGAAACGACTTCCTCAAAACACAATAGAAACAATTATTATCTGATTTTCAGGGCAACATACAATTCGGATAAAATACAGGCATCTACATTGATAAACAGCAATCTTGACCGGCAGCCCGATGCAATTCAGAACGGATTGGTGAGATATTCATCGAATGTATATCCAACTGAAGAGTTTCGCTCAATGTCAAGCGTCTTTTCAAAGTTTATTTCCTACGACGGTTATTATTTCTTCGCTTTGCCGAAAAATAACTCCATCACTTTCACTCCTAAATATAGTTTCTCTCATACCGATCAGACAAGCAATTATCTTGAGGAAGGATATTCATCTATTTGGAATTCAGCATCGGATAATACTAATAAATTCTCGGTAAATTTAAAATTCAAACATGATTTAGGCAAATTCGGCAATCTGTTGGGTATTGTTAAAGGTTCATATCAATATAACCGTACGTTGTATTCAGGCTCTGCAAACTCCTTGGATCGTGCCAAATCATCTCGTTTGGGATTGGGCGTGAATTATGAATTCTCTGTCAAGAGCCTTCGCGGACACATAGGTCTTGGCTGGGATTGGGATAGATTGCAATTCGGCTCTATCGTTGACAGTAGGAATGCACCGTCTTTCGATTTGTCGGTACAAATAGCCCCTAACAGAAAACATTTAATATCCGCAATATTCCAATTGGAATCTTGGTTACCATCTCCAAATTACAAGAGTGACCAAGTTATAACGGCATCTCCATTCCTTAAGTATACAGGAAATCCCAATCTATTCCCTGCAAGAAGTTATGATTTTGATTTCTCTTACACATGGATACCAAACAATAATTACAACTTGAGTGCATACGCATGGGGTTGGATTGTCAACAACCGGTATGCCTACGATTATGAAGCTGACGGCAGCGGAGTGATCAGAACAATAAAACAACCTATGGGTAGTTATGTACAGGGAATGTATGGTATCAAGGGAACAGCCCGCTTCTTTGACAGGTCTTTAGTCCTGACAGGTAATCTTAGTCAACTCTTCAACCACAATGGCAAACCGTATAATGTGAATCATTTCCATATCTATTACACATTGCAGATGGTTTATTACTTAAAAAACTGGAACTTTGGATTGACCTATGTATCTACAGTAGGGACATGGGATGGAATGATGAATGGTATATGGGAAAGGGATAAAGACAATTATTACCTTAATATTGGATGGTCTAAATCCGACTGGAAGATTTCCGCGATGGTCCGAAACATCGGGCGCTGGAATTGGAGAAGTTCCAACCGAGTTATGAACAGTGAATTTTACAGTACGGATGAAACTCTGATAAACGGAAACTATCATGCATTGGCAAAAATTACAGCTACATATACATTTGGATTTGGAAAAAAAGTGAAAAGAGGTAACGAACCTCAGGCATCAGGATCAGCGTCTTCCGGAATTTTGAAATAATTCAACTTTCGCGTGTGAATAATAAAGGCTATGAGACAAACCTTCCGAAACTCGAACAAATATATTGCAGCATTCAACCTGTTGAGTTTCTATGGCGCTCTCCGATCACAACCGAATTACAGATTTATGGGTGCGGATAGCCATAAGCCCCTTACCACAAAAATGTTCGTTTTGTGGTAAGGGGGCTTAGTTAAAGTTTATTTTCCATTGCAAAAATCTGCCGGATGCAAAGAACTATTTGCCGGTCTTATCATCCGGAATCTTGTATAAACCGTTATAATATTGTAACTTTGTATTCTAAAGCAGAATCTGATATGGCGATGACTATTAATTCCTCACCAGTATTGACAGGCGAGTCTGCAAAAGCATTTTATGAAGAAGCTGAACGAAACGGGAAGCTCCCGACTCCACGTTTGTCGCCTGAAAGGGAAGCGCAGTTAAGAGAGTACGACCGCAAGTGTCGGGAGTTTTATCATCAGTTATTTGGCAAACGCAATGGCTGAGAGTTCGTTATTTGAGTTGGCTTCAGAAGCAATAAGAATGCCGTTTACACAGGAGGTAGATTCTTTCTGCGATTCATTCTGCTGTGATGACCCCGACCTCGATGACTTCTTCAACAACACGGCGTTGTTCTACGATACTGAGATGTTGGGTAAAACATACGTATGGGTGGAGAAATCCAATCCACGTAACATCTTGGGAATGATTACCCTTGCAAATGACAGCGTAAAATTAAAGCTTATAGCAAAATCGGCACTTAACAGATTACAACGAGGTGTAAGCAACAACAAACGAGGTCTGAATTATCCTGCTGTTCTCATCGGTCGCCTTGGCGTGTCATCGCAATTCCGTGGCAAAGGTATGAACATAGGAAGCCAGATGCTTGATTATATTAAAGGATGGTTTCGTTCAGAAGACAATAAAACCGGATGCCGTTTTATTGTCGTCGACGCTTACAACAACGAAAAGACCCTGCATTTTTATGAAAAGAACGGGTTCAAACCTCTATATAAAACCGAACAGGAGGAACGCGCATTTTTGGAATTGAACCCGGAGGAACCATTGGAAATCCGATTTATGTTCTTCGATCTGAAACTCAAATGATAAATAAATCTACCGACGATTTTTTCATACCTGATAATGAGGTTAAGCTTCCCGAAGAACTTGATTATAACCGGGTGGATTAATATATCCGCACTGCAGAGGCGTTTTCTCACTCCACATATCAGAGCGTCTATATCATTGACTACTTTAAGCAGAAATTCCTGTATGTGTCGCTTGCGTTATGCTATGTGTCGGCTCCACCCACACATAGCCCAGTCATATTGTGATGCACCGAGTCGGCACTCCGGATTATTTTGAATACAACTGAAAAAAACGTAGATGGGATAAGCGGCAGATGCCGGGTAGACCTTACGTCATATCTTGCCAGCAAGTATTTTGATCAATATAACACTGTCTATAATTCAAGCAGCCACCAATATGTCGATCTCACGGCAAGCTATACCTTTGGTTTTGGCAAGAAGATCAAAAGAGGGAATGAAGTTCAGACAGTGACCTCATCCGGTTCTGCGATAATGAAATAGAAATGTATATTACCCCGTTCTCCGATGTTAATTGGGGAACGGGAAAATGAACCAGGTATGTAAAAATAAATGTAGTCAAATAGGGGTTTTGGACTAAATTTATGTCACATAATAAAACAGTATGCGAAACTTAAATAAAATTTCAAAGTTATGAGGATCGCTTTTATTTGGTTCCTTATTTTTATGACGTTGGCTTCGGAAGGTGCTTATTCCCAATATTCGAAACCTTGTGGCTCAGGCAATATATTCCCGGATTCCATTGGAAGGGAATATGTGGCGACTCCCCGTCCTGCCGATAGTATTGACTCGGCAAGGCTTGAGAAAAAGGCTTTCTGGAGAGCTGCTGCTGAAACGGCTGGTTTCAATATTGGTCTCTGGGCTTTCGACCGTTACGTGCAGAAAGGACATTATGCATATATCTCCTGGAATACCATAAAGGAGAATTTCAGGCACGGCTTTGAGTGGGATAACGATCACCTTGCAACAAATATGTTTGCACACCCATATAACGGTTCAATATTCTATAATGCCGGACGAAGCAACGGCTATAATTTCTGGCAATCTGAACTTTTTGCCGTTGCCGGAAGTGCCATGTGGGAAATGTTTATGGAATGTGAATATCCTTCGACCAACGACATCATCGCAACCCCTATAGGAGGTGCCGCAATCGGGGAGGTGCTATATCGCACATCCGACATGATACTGGATGACCGCAGCAGCGGAGAGGAACGTTTCGGACGAGAACTCGCGGCTTTTATTGTAAACCCTATGAGAGGCTTCACGCGATTAATCACCGGAAGGGCGTGGGAGCGACGAGCCACGTCCGGCAGACGTTTCGGGATCCCTCCCGTTTCTGTGACTTTATCGCTTGGTTCGCGGTTGCTCGTATTCCACAATGATGACAACATGACGAAAGGTGGTCTTACTGGAAGGGTGTATATTGAATATGGCGACCGCTTTGCCGACCACACCGGAAAGCCATACGATTATTTCAATTTCCTGTTAGACTTTGATGTGATGAAGAGTCAACCTCTGTTGAGCCGAGTAGAAATACAAGGTAGACTTCTGTCTACCAAACTAATCGACAAGCCGGAGACAGACCTGTCATTAGGGATGTATCAGCATTTCGATTATTTTGATTCAGACACAATTTCCACAAAAACGCCTTCCATGCTTATGCCATGTCAGGTGCCGTATAAATTCGGAACTCCTGCCTCTGTCGGTGGCGGGCTTATGTATCATCATTCGAAATGCGGAAGTTGGAATATCGACGCCTATGCACATATTAACGCTGTTGTTCTCGGTGGTATTCTCAGTGACTACTACCGATATTATCACAGGAATTATAACTGGGGATCGGGGTTCTCTCTAAAGGGTGGTTTCAAATTCGATATGCCGTCACGCAGATTCAATGTGGGCACGGATGCAAGATTCTACAATCTTTACACCTGGAACAGCTATGACAGCCCCGACAATATGGTGGCACCAGACGGACGACCTCTTAATATACAGGGAGACAGGAGCAATGCTTATTTCTTAAATCTTAATGTGCATGCAGACTATCGGATATTCACCAGACTATATGCCTCTTTCGCATTTGATTGGTATCATCGGTGTTCCAAATATCCTGATATAAGAGTCCAGATAGATAATTCAAGTTACTTGTCCGGTCCGGTGATCACCAGTGACCAGATCGGGTTGAAGTTCACGCTGACCTACCGACTATAAGGCGCTACATGTTTCTTCTTAAATCGCCCTACATTTGCAACTCAGGTGCAAATGTAGGGCGAGAATTGGAATATAAGGTATAAAGGTGTAATTTTGTGGAA
>CAMTMX010000098.1 GCA_947073495.1 uncultured Porphyromonadaceae bacterium | reverse complement strand
CAAAGGAGAGAAACCGCAAGTTAGAGGCGAAGACGGCATCATGGTCGTTGACCTGCCTTGTATTGTCAAAGATAAACCTGTAAATAACATTCTTGAAGCACTTGGTTATTTGCCCGGCGTCACGAATAACAATGGTATGATATGGCTCACCGGAGCCTCAAATGTCACTATTATTCTCAATGGCGAGCTTACCAATATGCCGCTCCAGAATCTTTATCAACTGCTCTACAACACTCCTGTTGACAGACTGAAAAACGTGGAGATTATGTATTCTGCGCCGGCGAAATATCATGTAAATGGTGCAGTAATCAACGTGGTTCTGAAAACGCCGATGCCTCTTGATGGTTTGCAGGGGCAGGTCAGAGCCGGATACAATCAGGCTCATTATGGTTCGTATGGCGGTGTACTTGCAGCGACATACGCATTAAAGGACTGGACTTTTGACTTAAACTATGGACTGACGCGCAGTAAATCGTGGAGCCGAGAGGAAACATGTTCGAATCATTTTTATGATGGTAAGCGAACCATGATTGAAGATGATATGCGCCGCATTGGTCAGAACTGGAGCAATACCATATTTGCCTCCACTTCATGGAAAACGCTCAAACTCACTTATAACGGTCAGATAATCTCCGATTCCAAGAGCCTGGGACTCTCAGCTGGAACATTGGGTAACTATACGAATTCCTACGATATGTTGTCCCCGGTCGGCTATCATAATATTGCCATGCGTTATACCGCACCATTCGGCATGACTGTCGGCGGCGACTATACCTACTATTCCGAGAACCGTTCCCAATCATTATTTAAGGATGCTGATTATCTGCTTGGCTCCGAAAACCGTCAGGAAATAAACCGCTGGCATGTATATATCGACCAACAGCATCAGATTGGGAAATGGCAACTGAACTATGGGGCAGAATATCAGCACTCAAAAGACCACAGCTCGCAACACTACGAAATAGCCGACAATCCTGATTTCGACGATTGTCTCAACGAGGATGTAGCGAGTTTCTATGTCGGCACACAGCGGTCGTTTGACTGGGGACTATCGTTCAATGTCTCGGCAAAAGGTGAGTATTTTCACAATAAATATCAGCACAACTGGAATTTCATTCCTCAACTCGGTGCGACATATTACAAGACACCTAAAAGCATATTCCAGCTTAATCTCAACACCCAACGTATCTATCCGTCATATTGGGAACTTCATGGCGGTACAAATCACATCAACGACTACTCGGTTGTAATTGGCAATCCTGAACTACAGCCATATATTCAATACGATGCGCAATTCAACTACATTCTAAGACAGAAATACGTTGCTACATTCTATTTTCAATATGGAGACAAATCCACGATGCAGCTGCCATACCAATCGCCTGACGCTCTCAATCTCATATATCAGACTATAAACATGAACTACAAACGGGTGGTTGGACTTAACCTCTATGCTCCTTTCGGAGTACGATATATCTGGAACACCACAGCTACAGCCAATGTGTTCAATCAACGGGAGAAAGCCGACAATTTCCACGACATAAGCTTTGACAACAGCAAATGGATTTTCTACGGATCACTCAGCAACTCTTTTAAGTTCAGTCAGAACTGTCCTGTATCGTTGTCAGTTGATTTCAGTTATATTTCCCCTTCCTTACAGGGTATCGCCGACCTTTCAAGTATATGGAAATTTGATGCCGGCATAAAATGGCAATTCGGGAAGAGCCGCAGTTGCGAATTGGATCTGAAGGCTGATGACATATTCAATAAATGGTCGCCAACAATGACCATCAATCATGCCGGTCAGGACTACAGAATGAAAGTAAGGGATATGACCCGCAATCTCAAGCTGACATTTATCTGGCGATTCAACGGTTTCAAATCTAATGATACAGGCATAGACACATCCCGATTCGGTACAGGTAAATAAACTTACCTCACAAAATAAAAAAGATTGAAATAAAATTTGGTTTATATTATAAACCATATTAACTTTGCAACGAGATAAGAGCGGAATCGCGCGGCCGCTCTTTTTTCAAAATTAGATGGTTTATAAAATAAACCAAATCTTAACTCTCAAAATTATATAATATGGAAGAAAGGAAACTCACAGAAAAAGAAAGCCTCGAAGTTATAACTTCGATGATTGCCCGTACAAAACAACGTTACATCGGGAACGGAAATATTTTGCTCATGTGGGGTTATCTCGTAGTATTCACAACAATCCTTGTCTGGATTATGCTTGGCACCACGCATCAAAATGTCTGGAATTGGCTATGGTTTGCCATTCCAATCATGGGGTGCAGCGTGACGCCTTTCATGGCACGTCGGCAGGAAAGAGATTGTGGAGCCGTTACATATTCCGACAAGATAACTTCTCAACTCTGGACAATCTTCGGTATCTCAGAAATCGTTTTGACATTTATGTGCCTCGGATTTCAATTCCTTGGGGATATATATTGTTGGAAAGCGATGTTGACATACACTTTAGTAACAGCTCCAATTGCAGAAATAGCTCAGGGACTTATAATTAAAGAAAAATCTCTTATAATAGGAGGTATCGTAGGCCTATTAGCAGGATTAATTACCATCTGCTGTGTGGCAGGAGGGATACCGCTTTATGACTATTGGTTCTTACCTCTTTTTATTGTAGTGTTCATAGTAATGATGATTGTCCCGGGTCATATTCTTAATTATAAAGCACGCCGAAATAAATGAAAGAGCTTGATCCGCTTCTACACTCGCAACTCCGGCTTGCAGTCATGTCCATTCTTATGAATGTAGAGGAAGCAGATTTTGTTTATCTCAAAGAGAAAACTGAATCTACTGCCGGAAACCTTAGTGTGCAACTCGACAAACTTTCAACAGCCGGTTATATTTCAGTTGAAAAAGGGATGTCTGGGAAACGCCCCAGAACTACATGTGCTATAACAAACGAAGGACGTAAGGCATTTGAAGAATACGTCGAAGCATTAAGAACCTATCTTAATCTCTGATACCATTTATGATGAATTGAACATATGATGAATGGAACGGCTTATTAAATCAGTCGCTCCATTCTTTATGTGGAATCAGCAAAATCAAATTGAATTAACATTACGCAAGAATATGATACATTAAAAATGGGATAAAAACAAAAGAATACAAAATATTGCCATTTATATAGGTTGATGATTTGAAATGGAATTGTTAAATTTGTAGCAGAATTAATTTGAAATGAAGGAACAACAAAACAAATAACAACTTATATGAAGAAAACAGCTATATTCATTTTGGGCCTTTTTTCCATTAACGGGATAATGATAGCCCAAAGCTGGAAGCCTCTACAGGCTGAAGCAAATGCTGAAAAAGCTTTCACCGAAAGCCCTTCTGTGGTGCTTCTCGACAGTACAAGCGTTAATGTCTCAGAGCTCGGTTCCGGCACATTCGTGATACGCCGCGTAATTCAAGTGAACAACGAAAAAGGGGCTCTTGCTAACCGTGTGATCAAATACGATTATGATCCACTTACTGCAGATGCAGAGTTTGCAGAGATGAAAATATATCACCCGGATGGCTCCATAACTAATCTTGATGTAAAAGAAGCTTGCGACTATGCGGCTCCGGCAAGAGCAATCTATTGGGGCGCCCGCCAGATCATGATGGAGCCCGGGATGCTAAAACCAGGTGATGTAATTGATTATACCATAAACAAGAAAGGATTTACATATGCTCTTTTGACAGCTTCAGGAGAGAACGAAGAAGAGCGCTTTGTGCCTCCTATGCGTGGCGAATTTTATGATATAGTCCCTTTCTGGGTGACTGAGCCGACTGTCAAAAAGGTCTATAGAGTAAGCGTCCCCCGTAATAAAGATGTGCAATATGAGTTCTTTCAGGGGGAATGCTCAAGTGCAGTAAAACTTGACGGAGACCGCAGAGTCTATACTTTCTCTATCAATAATGCACTTCCGTTCAAAGCAGAAACAAATATGGTTGACCGATTCGATGTCGCTCCAAAATTGATGATGTCGTCAACACCTGACTGGAAAGAGAAGTCGCTTTGGTTCCACAAAGTAAATGAAGACTATGGTAGTTTCGAACCGACCCCCGAGGCACAGGCTAAAGTCAATGAAATAATAAAAGGGAAGAAGACAGAAATGGAGAAAATCTCCGCACTCACTCACTGGGTAGCAGACAATATGCGTTACTCAGGAATTTCCATGGGGAAAGGAGAGGGGTATACTCTTCATAACACCCAAACTAATTTTACTGATCGTGCAGGTGTCTGCAAAGACAAAGCGGCACTTTTGATCTCTATGTTACGTATGGCAGGGTTTGAAGCCTATCCAGCCATGACAATGGCTGGGTCAAGAATCGAACAGATTCCAGCCGACCACTTCAATCATTGTGTCGCAGTTGTAAAGCTCAGCAATGGCGAATACATTCCGTTGGATCCTACCTGGGTGCCGTTCAACCGCGAGATTTGGTCAAGTGCCGAGCAGCAGCAGAACTATCTTCCCGGACTTCCCGAAGGGAGCGATCTTCTCATCACTCCGGTATCAGCCCCTTCAAACCATCTCTTCAAAATTGTAGCAAACACAAAACTCAACACAGACGGCTCTTTATCCGGAACATTCACCGTCTACGCAGAGGGCCAGTCTGATGCCGCAGTGCGTCGCCCGTTCCTTCAAGGTTACGCTGAAAGAGTGGAACGTGCTCTTGAATCAGAACTGCTTCGTGTTTCTCCTCAGGCAAAACTAACAAGCTGGAAGGCTAATGATCCCAAGAATTACGAAAAAGCACCAATTGCTCTCACGATGTCTTTTTCGATTCCCGATTATGCAACAATTGCTGACGGAGTTATGATTTGCCGTCCACTTGTTTTGTCTGATCTTTATAGCGGTGTGCGTTCATTCCTCCGAGTCAACACTGACAGCGAGAGTCGCAAATATGGATTCAAAGATTCCTGCTCAAGATTGGTTGAGCTCCAGGAGACTATGACTCTTCCCTCCGGTTATGTGTGGGCAGAAGGAAGTAATGCCGCCCAGGCATCTGATACAGAATCAGATGTTGCTTCATTTAAGAGTGAAGTTAAAAGCGAACGAAACAAGATTAAGATCAATGCAACCCTGTCTCTCGGCAAGAGAGTGTATGATGCGGAAGACTGGACAGACTTCCGAAACGCGGTAAAAGGTTATAAAGACCTTGCAAATTCAGAATTGGTATTCATTAAGAAATGACGATAAAATGAGAAAATATATATTGACAGCAGTTTGTGTTGCCTCTTCCATCGTATCATTCGCCCAGAAATACGACGCAACATTAAACAACGTTACAGAGACCTACACATTGAAACAGGATGGTTCTATCGATTATGATTACTCAAAATCGATGACATTCCACACTCACCACTCATTCTGTTCTTTGTTTGGAGAGACATTTGTAGTGTATAATCCGACGTTTCAAAAACTGACAATCAACGAGTGTAAGACAACTCAAAAAGATGGCACGGTAGTTAAGGCTCCCTCCAACGCCTTTAATGAGGTGCTTCTTTCAGGAGCAGCCGATTCAAAAGATTATAACGGTTTGCGAGAAATGGTTATCACCCATACCGGTCTTGAACCAGGCTGCACTGTTGACCTTTCATATACAATCAATGGAACGCCCTCAGGATGTCCTACTCTCGACATCGACAAGGTGATTCCTATGCAGGGTGCAGACATCAAAGAATACAACATTATTGTCAATGTTCCACAAGGCACCAAGCTTGATTGGTCAGTAACCGATTCTAATGTCAAGCCGATAATCAACGGTAATACATATAAGTGGACATTCCGAAACATTCCGGCTGCTTCGGGAGATGCTTTCGCCCCTGCTTCTCGTAATGGACAGCCACGCCTATCAGTAACAACAGCCGGATCACTTGAAGAGGCTCTACGCCCACTCACCGTAGAGACTATGGATATATGCGAAGCTCCAACAAATGTGCTTGAGGGAAAGAATACTCCCGACGAGAAAGCTGAGGCAATCCAGAAATTCATAGTTGAGAACATAGCCACAGGAAATGTTTCACCGGAATTGACTGGTTACGGTTTCCGTCAGTGCGCCACCGTACTTGAAAGCGCTTTCGGAACCCCGGCTGAGAAAATTTTTGCTATGGCAAAACTTATGCGTTCTGCCGGTCTGGATGCACAAGAGGTTGTTGCATTTCCTAAAAATGTGAAGACAAGAAACATAATAAATATTTCCAAGTATCTTGTAAAAGTAGGTGATAAATTTTATAATGTAGATAAAACAGGAACATACGATGCAGGTTTGCATACCGATAGGGAAGACCTTGTTGATCTCGGAGGCAATCCCGTATCAGTCAAGGATGCTCCAGCGGTGATAGACAATAAAGTTTCAATAGAACTATCTGTAAAAGATGGAGAAGTTAAAACAGATGAAGGAACTATTGCAAAGCATGCATCATATTGGGTATACACAATTCCTGAAAGCAAAGAAGGTATTGACTCTTGGGGAATGAAACAGCTTAACTCACGCCGTACAGACTGGTTTGAAATTCGCTGTCCTATAACCGAAACAGATGTCTACACAATTAAGCTTGATGGACTTGAATCATTGACAAAGAATTCTGAAACCAATCTTGAAAATGGCGCCGGATGCATTCGTTTAGCAATAGAAAACAATGGTGATGTAATAACAGTCCGCCGAGAAATAAAGCTAAATCATAGCATATATTCTCCTGATGAATATCCGTTGGTTAGAAAACTACTTCTTGAATGGTATTCTCCAGCATTCCGCCGGATAGTACTTAAGTAAGCAAATTATCAATCCAAAATAACAGACGGTGGTTTTGTTATCCAATATTAACAAAATCACCGTCTGTTATTATCCAGCAATAAATTATTAGCTACAATTCTTCTTCCAGGGGACCATCAAGCCGTAAGGAATGGATAGTTGACACCCCCATGTTTTTAGCTTCCTCAATTAGCGCTTTTTCTTTCTTTTTTCTGATGGATGAATGGAGTATGACTTTGTCGAACTTATCAAGCCCCGGAATATCTTTGAGCGACAGATCTCCAAATCCCGAGCTTAAAAGAAGATATCTTTTCTTTTTCTTTGATTTATACACTTTATCATATTTGGAATAAAGCTGTTCTCCAGACTTTAGCCATACCGGAATACTATCGGCAAATCCTTTGCAGTCTACAGAAATAATTTCAGACTGATTACGAATAATTCTACTAACCATGTTACGAGGGAAAACAGTATGACTTTCTTCATTCTTTTCATAAAAAACCATAGAAATATCACGATATTTCCTTTGAAATATCATGCTGTCTGCCGGAGAAGCAGCCAAAAAAGGAGCGGCTATAACTGAACCAATCAAAAAGATGGAAGCGATTATAAAGACTGCCATCTTTTGTCTCTTGTTTATGGCATAACCAAGTACAAGAATCCCTATAATCCATAAAACCACAATGGGAAGCGTGGCTTTGAAATCGAGTGTATAGTTCCCTATTGAAGCAATCGAATCAATGATATAAATAAAAAAAGAATATCCTTTGTCAAGAATATATGCAAAAACAGATAAATCAATTCCGAACATCAATAATCCGGTATATATGATGGCAACAAACATATATAAGGGCAAAAAGGGTAATATAATCAGATTTGCCGGAAGAAAAAGAAGAGGGATCCTTTTAAAATAATATGATACCAAAACCCAAGTTCCCATAGTTGCAACGAGCGAGACAAGTACGGAAGACGTGACAAAATGGAGCCTGGGATGAAGATGACGGTTTACCGGATTCAATTGGGCGGCAAACATTAATATAGATGCCACGCTGAGGAAGCTTAATTGCAAACCTACATCATAAATCGCTGAAGGAGTAAGCAGAAGAATTACAAAACATGATGCAAGAAGAGCATTACCGGCATTTCTTCTCCTTTGAAACGACAATGAGATCACAACAAAAGTTGCCATAATACATGCCCTGAAAGTTGAAGGGGCAAACCCTGTAAGGAATGCAAAAATCCAGATACCGACTACCGCTATCCAATAACGTGGACGATTTAGTCCAGCCAATGCAAGAGGGAATAACAACATCATGAAAATTCCCATTACGATTGCCACATGCATACCGCTAAGAGCCAATACATGTGCAACGCCAGCATTGCTAAATGAATTTTTAGTTTCTGCTGAAATAAATGATTTGTCGCCAAGTAAAAATGCAATCAAGAAGTCTACTGTATTTCTATCAAGAGAAGATTTTTCAAGACAAATCTCAATCTTGTCTCTCCATAGTGAAGATCTGGAAAATAACGAGTTATTAAAACCTTTTATCTTAATATTATCAGCGTTTGCAGTTGATCGATACAAAAATCCATTTCTTCTCATTCTGTCGGTATAACCTACAGATCTATAGTTCGGGTCATCTACAATAGGGGAGAGCTTGCCTTTATACATTATGATATCGCCCTTTTTAGTAGAAATGCCATCAGTAGACAGAAGTATTTTAGAGTTTCCACATCCTGATATTTTACCGGATTTATCAACAATATTGAGCAATTTAACTTCCAGAAGATCCCCCCCCGCAAAAGATTGTATATCCATTACCTCGCCTTCTGCACCTATAACAGAATTCAACTCATCCTGACTGAATTCGTATGGTTGGTGATAGACAGAGGTAAATACACCTATCCCTAAAAACAAGAAAAACACCCATACATGATGAACAGGATTAAGTCTTAATGCCCTTAGCGGTGTTTTACTTTTGAAAAGTAAGAACAAATAAAGACACACTGCCAGGACCACCGGAATCAATCCCCAAACAGGACCATTCAGATGGTCTCCCAACAATATGCCCGCTACTAACGCTGAAAGAGGAAGTATAAAAGTCATTATCAGGATTGCCAGATTTCCCAGGCTGCCAAGGCTTGCAGATGAAGCATTTCAAGACCGTTCTTGACAAAAGCGCCTTGGGCTTTGGATTTTGCCATGAATGCCGTCATTTCAGGATTGTACACCACATCGTAACAAAGATGATCAGGCGAAACAAGATGATAGGGGATAGATGGGGCTTCATCAATATTGGGCCACATGCCAAGAGGTGTTGTATTGACAATTATTAGATTTGCCGACATTATGTCAGGAGTCAAATCATCATAAGAAATTGCATCTTCCGTGGCTTTGCGAGATACTTTTGTAACATCGATTCCAAGAGATTCCAAGACATAGACAACAGCCTTAGATGCACCACCTGTCCCGAGCACAAGCGCCTTTCTCATATTGGGCTTTAAAAGAGGGATAAGAGATTCTTTAAAGCCTATTGCATCAGAATTATAACCCCTAAGAATAGTTTCTCCATCAATTCTTTCCACTTTAACCACATTTACAGCCCCAATCTCCTTTGCTTCATCAGAGAGTGATGTTAAATAAGGAATTATCTGCTGCTTGTAAGGAATTGTGACATTAAAACCTTTCAAATCTTTATAATCCTTGATTATTGATTCAATACATCTGATTTCCGGCAAAGGAAATAGCCTATAAATTTCATCAATGCCCTCAGCGTTGAATTTTTTATTGAAGAAATCGGCGGAAAATGAATGCCCAAGTGGATTCCCTATAAGTCCGAACATAATATTTTAATCAAAATTTAAATAACATCGGAGTCTATCCATAAATTATGGATAGACTCCGATGTTACTGTTTACCAAATTACAACTCTCTCAGATTCCTGACGGAACATATTATCTCCTTCTTTGATATCAAAAGCATCAAAAAAAGGCTTAATATTACGGAGTGTGACATTAACTCGGTTTTGACCCAGAGAATGAGGGTCCGTTTTTGTACGCGACAGAATCTCTTCTGGACGGATATTTCCTGCCCATACATTAGCATATGCAAGATAGAATCTCTGAAGAGGTGAGAACCCGTCTATATCTTTCAATTCCTTCCCTTCCATTGAATCAAGATATGCAGTCAAAGCAACTCTTAAACCACCTTGATCAGCTATATTCTCACCGAGTGTAAACTTTCCATTAGCATGAACTCCGGGTGCGACTTCAACTGCATCAAACTGGGCTGCCAGGCTATCAGCCAACTTTGTGAAGCGTTCAGCATCTTCAGTCTGCCACCAATCTTTCAAGTTGCCATCTTTATCAAACTGACGGCCCTGATCATCAAATCCATGAGTCATTTCATGACCTATCACAACTCCGATAGCTCCATAATTCTGGGCATCGTCAGCAGTAAGATCGAAATAAGGGGCCTGCAGTATTCCAGCAGGGAAACATATCTCGTTTGTTGTAGGATTGTAATAAGCGTTGACAGTCTGCGGCGTCATGTGCCATTCATCCTTGTCAACCGGTTTGTGAAGTTTCTTATAATTATCTTGCGTATACCATACAGAAGCGTTGTAGACATTTTCAAGATAACTCTTGGAAGGATCAATTACTATTTCAGAATAATCTTTCCATTTATCCGGATAGCCGATCTTAACCGTGAACGTTGCAAGTTTCTCGTGAGCTTTCGCCTTAGTCGTGTTAGACATCCATGTGAGATTGTCAATATGTTTACCTAAAGCTTTCCTAAGATTTTCGACAAGACCAACCATGTAAACTTTATTCTCATTTGGAAAATATTTATTGACATAAAGTTCACCAACTGCTTCTCCAAGCATGGAATTAGGAATGGTCATCGCTCTTTTCCAACGGGCTTCCTGCTCCTCTTTCCCACTCATGACTTTTCCGAACATTTCGAAATTAGCATCTTGGAAGTCATCACTTAAAACTCCGGAGGAATCGGAGACCGCCTCATAGACGAGGTAATCCTTGATCTGTTGTTCTGTTAGTGTGGGAAGGTATGAATTAAGAAAATCCAAGAAAGCCGGCGAAGCTATATTTGCTTCCGTGAGACCTTCAACACCCAGATCAGAGAAATAAGTATCCCAATCTATGTTGTCGTAATCTTTACGAATCTGATCCATGGATCGTAGATTATAACGTAATTGCGGATTTCTTCTCTGCTCCCTAGTCATCTTATGTTTTGCAAATTCAGTCTCAAGAGAAATTACATTCTCCCAGACTCTTTGACACGCAGCTTCATCATATCCAATAAGTTCCATCATTCTTTTCACATATTTTTCATAGGCTGCAAGAATTTTGGAATTGCTTTCACTTTCTTCAAGATAATAATCGCGATCGCCAAGAGCAAGACCCACTTCCCCTATATGAAGGATATTTCTGTCTGAATTTTTAGCGTCAGTCCCTACCCCTGTGGTGAAGAATGAGCCTGTAATACCGTTGTGCATCCAGGCAAGAAGATTAATGAAATCTTCCGGTTTGGAATTATTAATTTTATCTACAAAGGGTCTTACCGGATCAGCTCCTTCCTTATTAAGTCGCACACTGTCCATACCCATTGCATAAAGATCACTGACTTTCTGGGCATTCGTACCTTTTATCCTGGAATCAGGGTTGGAAGAAAGATTTGTAATAAGTTCTCTTAATTGTTCCCTTGCATTTTCACGAAGCTGGTCGAAAGTGCCGAAACGTGAATATTCCGGTGACAGAGGATTATTTTTCATCCATCCTCCGCAAGCATATAGATAGAAATTATCTCCGGGTGCAATTGATGTGTCGAGATTTGCTTTTTCGATTCCATGAGTAGCAGCCATGGTCATAAGAGGTAAGCCAGCAGCTCCAAGAATCCATTTTCTTAGATTCATATCAGATATTATGAGTTGAGTATCCATAATTACAAAGTTAGTAAATTTTTATACATTTGACAATAATAATTGCGGTTGTTAATCTTTTTCCTTTTTAAGAAACTGTTTAAAATTTATTTTGTCTTGTCATTGAAGACTTTGTCGGCATGCTTATGATATTTACTCAGTCATTATGGAACACCATTACTCCTTCATAAATATCAAAAATCTACCTGACAGATACTCTC